>JBIPMI010000087.1:0-9782 GCA_044369215.1 Bacteroidia bacterium
CAATATTTCCAGCATAAGCAAAATAAGCTCCATCAGGCGACCATTCTGTTGTCCAGATGATTTGTTTAACTCCTAATTCTTGACCAAAACATCTATTATTCGATTGAAATACATAGAGTAAACAAATAAAGAAGAGTACCGCTTTTTTAAGAAGCATCTGTTAGATTTTAAAAGGTTAGGACTATGTAGAAGAGTTTGAATTTATTTGGATTTTCTATTTGTTCATTTCAATTTTACTTCCTTCACAAAACAGATAATTTCCAGATGGAAATGAGTGCTTTTTGCCATCCTCAGTTGTAATTTCGATTTTTGTAAAATTAGCCAATGTTTCCGGTTTATGTTTGACTGCGAATAAGTCTCTTTTGCTAATGCTTGAAGGCACGGCAACGAGGTTAATGTTTTTTTGAACTACTTTATTGAATTTAATCAGACTCTCTTTTTCATCTTTTTCATCTTTATTCATGTTCCATAAAGCTCTTTCACTGCAATAATATTCTGCTTTATCGCCATTGGGTTTTGTGGCAACCAGTTCAATGCGTAATACATTATCAAATTCAGTAAATTGTTCCTTATCTAAATTAACTAAGAAGAACTTTTTCCCTGTTTTCTTAATTTCAATCAGCATTTTGCTTTCATCACGACTTAGTTTTCCGCTACAATTGATAATAGTAAAATTGTCTTGACTTGGGCTTTCTGAATGACTGATATTACTGATTTTAAATGAATGAGTGCTATCTATTTCTAGTTCAAATCCACTTAAATCATTACTTTTTCTACTGATGTGAGCGTTTTTAAAATAGGAATTTGGGCTATTTTTATTTGAAAAAACAATGCTTTCATCAACCTTAATGAAGTTTTGTTTTAAATCATCATGTTTGGTAACGAATGACAGGCTTAGGATTGAAAAAAATAGTAGAAATAAATAAATAATATTTTTCATGATGTATCAAATTTAGGCTTTACCGAATTTAGCTTTTTTGGGCAAAATCATATAACGAGTGAATCTTAATATTATTGATTCAATTAAAAATCATTCAACAAGGAGGTAAAAAAAATCCTGCCGAAGCAGGACTTTTACTATCAAAAATTGAAATTATTTCAATGTTCTTTTTACTTCAACTTCATCATAAGCTTCAACAAAATCGCCTATTCTTAAGTCGTTGTAGTTGTTAATGGTTAATCCGCAATCATATCCACTGCTTACTTCTTTCACATCATCTTTAAAGCGTTTTAATGAAGATAGATTTCCTGAGTAAACAACCACACCATCTCTAATTAAGCGCACTTTTGATTTGCTAGGAATTTTACCATCGGTAACCATACAACCTGCAACTGCACCAACTTTAGTGATTTTGTAAACCTCTCTGATTTCTGCATTACCAAGGATTTTCTCTTCCATTTTAGGAGCCAATAATCCTTCAATTGCACCTTTGATTTCCTCAATAGCTTTGTAGATAATAGAGTATAATCTGATATCAATTGATTCCGTTTCAGCCAATTTTCTGGCTTGAGGACTTGGTCTAACCTGGAATCCGACAATGATTGCATCTGAAGCAGAAGCTAACATCACATCACTTTCAGAGATTTGTCCAACACCTTTATAAATTACAGTTACTTGTACTTCTTCGGTAGATTGTTTGATTAATGAATCACTCAATGCTTCAACCGATCCATCCACGTCACCTTTAACGATTACTTTTAATTCTTTGAAATTACCAATCGCTAAACGACGTCCAATTTCATCAAGAGTAATATGTTTATGGGTACGAATACCTTGTTCGCGTTGTAATTGCTGACGTTTAGTAGAAATCTCTCTTGCTTCCTGATCGTTTTTAGTAATAATAAACTTATCACCGGCTTGAGGAGCACCATCAAATCCAAGAATTACTACTGGAGTACTTGGCCCTGCTTTGAGCATTTTTTTACCACGTTCGTCGAACATTGCTTTTACTTTTCCACTATAAATGCCTGCAAGTAACGGATCTCCAACCTGCATTGTTCCACTTTGTACCATAACTGTCGTTACAATACCACGTCCTTTGTCTAAAGTTGATTCAATAACACTACCAATTGCACGTTTATCTGGATTGGCTTTTAATTCCAACATTTCAGCTTCAAGTAATACTTTTTCAAGCAACAATTCGATGTTTAAACCTTTTTTAGCAGAAATTTCCTGACACTGGAATTTTCCACCCCATTCTTCTACCAAGATATTCATGGCAGATAATTGTTCACGGATTTTATCCGGATTAGCACCTTCTCTATCTATTTTATTGATGGCAAAAACAATTGGCACACCTGCAGCTTGCGCATGAGAGATGGCCTCTTTTGTTTGTGGCATCACACTGTCATCGGCAGCTATCACAATAATTACAATATCTGTAATTTTAGCACCACGAGCACGCATTGCAGTAAAGGCTTCGTGACCGGGAGTATCTAAGAAAGTAATTTTCTTTCCGTTTTCTAATTTTACTTCATAAGCACCAATATGCTGTGTGATACCGCCGGCTTCACCACTAATTACATTGGCTTTTCTAATGAAATCGAGTAAAGATGTTTTACCATGATCGACATGACCCATTACCGTTACAATTGGAGCACGAGGCAGCAATGTTTCAGGATCGTCAATTTCTTCTTCAACTGCTTCCTGAACTTCTGCAGAAACAAATTCCACTTCATAGCCAAATTCTTCAGCTACAATCGCAATTGTTTCAGCATCTAAACGCTGGTTAATAGATACCATCATACCTAAGCTCATACAAGCTGAGATAATTTGTGTTATCTGAAGGTTCATCATTTTTGCCAATTCGTTGGCAGTTACGAATTCAGTAACCTTCAGTTTATTTTGTTCCTGTTGTTCTGCAAATGCTGCTTCTTCTCTTTCTGCAGCTTGATGATCACGTTTTTGTTTACGGATTTTAGAACGAACAGCTCCAATATTTGGATTTTTACTTCCCGGATTTAATCTGGCTAAAGTTGCTTTTAGTTTATCCTGGATTTCTTTTTCGCTTACCTCAGTTTTTTCAGGAGGATTTCCTGTTCCACGGTTGTAATTGTTTCCGCCACGGTTGAAATTATTTCCACCTGGACGATTTGGACCACCTTGGTTATTTCCACCCGGTCCGCGATTTTGTCCGCCTTGGTTAGTACCACCTGGACGATTTTGTCCACCTTGGTTGGTTCCACCCGGTCCGCGATTTTGCCCACCTTGGTTATTACCACCTGGACGATTTTGCCCGCCCTGGTTGTTTCCACCTGGACCGCGGTTTTGTCCACCTTGGTTATTATTGCCTTGTCCGCCTCTATTGTTATAACCACCTTGGTTGTTACCTTGGTTGTTGTTATTACCCTGGTTAGGATTTTGGGTTTGGCCTGGGATAGGTTTGCGTTTACGTTTCTTTTTCTGATCTAAATTATCACTTGAAGCTACAGGCTGTGCCTTTTTAGGAGGATCAACTCTTAGTTCAATTTTACCCATCACTTTTAAACCTTCTAATTTTTCATATTTGGTTTCAAAAGCTTTCGCTTCTTCCTCAGGAATTACTGTATCAGCAGCAATTGAAGGAGGAGTTAGGTTAATTACTTCAGGTGTAACTAAGGTTTCCGTAGCTTTTTCAGTTTTAGGAGCGGGAGTTTCTTTATTTTCCTTAATCTTTTCCTTTTCTTGAACTTTTTGTTGTGTCGGAGAAGTTTGTTTTACTTCTTTTTTTTGTTGAGCAACAGGATTTTGTTGAGCCGATTTTTTGTCGTCTTTTTTATCTTTTGACTTAGGTTTTTTGATAGCATCTAAGTCAATTTTGCCGATAACTTTAAAAGTTTGGGCATCATCTTTTTCAAGTTCGGCCTCAATAACAGATTGAGTTTTCACCTCAGCCACCGGAGTTGGCGGCGGTAGTGGTTTTTCTTCCAATACAGGTGGTTTAAAATCTTCCACCGGCTCAGGAGGTGGAGGAGGTGTTTGAGAAACTGGAGCCGGAGCCACCTCTTTAGGTTTAGTTTCTTCAACTTGTGGTTTTGTGTCCTCAACTTTTTTAGCTGTATTCACTAATCCCGACTTTATTAGGATTCTTTCTTCCTCTTCTTCTTCCTCTTCAACCACTGCAGGTTTTGGCTTGGCAATTTCATGAACAACATCTTTAGGTTTGCTTCGTTCTTTACCAAGTTTGTTAGCTTCTTGTCTAACTTTCATCTCTGAGGAATACTCAGACAATAGGATATTGTACTGGTCCTCAGTAAGTTTTGATGTAGGTTTTGCCTCAATGACATGGCCCTTTTTGCCCAAAAAATCAACCAGTGTGGTCATTCCCACATTCAGTTCTTTTACTACGGCGTTTAATCGTTTTGTTCCGGCTGTTTCGCTCATTATGCGCTGATGCTCTTAAATTAGCTGCAAATATCGTGGTTATTCCTCGATTATCAATTAAAAGGCCTGAAAATACATGGTAATCTGCAACATTTGTTGCAAAATACCAGTAAAGACAGGCCTTTTTTTTATAAAATATGTTGCTTTCGCTTACATAAATTGTTTCATTTTTAGGCCTATTCGAATTCTGCTTCCAGAATACGACGAACTTCCAAGACAGTTTCTTCCTCTAATTCAGTTCTTCTCACTAAATCTTCAACCGGAAGAGCTAATACACTTTTTGCTGTATCGCAACCAATTCCTTTCAATTCGTCAATAATCCAGCTATCAATTTCATCGCTGAATTCTTCTAAGTCAATATCTTCTTCTTCCTGTTCTGCTTCTCTGTATACATCTATCTCATAACCAGCAAGTTTTCCGGCTAGTTTAATATTATGTCCACCTTTTCCAATTGCCAATGAAACCTGGTCAGCTTTAATGGTAACAGCCACACGTTTGCGGTCTTCTTCAATTTTGATACTGGAGATTTTAGCTGGACTAAGCGCTCTTTGTACCAATAAAGATGGATTAGTAGTATAATTAATTACGTCGATATTTTCGTTTCTTAGTTCTCTTACTATTCCATGAATTCTTGAACCTTTCATACCAACACATGCTCCAACCGGGTCAATTCTATCGTCGTAACTTTCAACAGCAACCTTAGCTCTTTCGCCCGGTTCACGAACAATTTTCTTAATACTAATCAATCCGTCAATAATTTCAGGAACTTCCTGTTCAAATAATCTTTCCAAGAAAACAGGAGAAGTTCTTGACAAAATGATTCTTGGAGTTCCGTTATGCATTTCTACTTTGTACACTACAGAGCGAATGGCATCACCTTTTTTGTAATGGTCGGCAGGAATCATTTCTAGTTTTGGAAGCAGCAATTCATTGCCTTCATCATCCAATACCATGATTTCTTTTTTCCAGATTTGATATACTTCACCAGTAATAATCTCACCAACACGGTCTTTGTATTTTTTGTACAATTCGTCTTTCTCAAGTTCCAATACTTTTGAAAGTAAAGTTTGACGAGCTGATAGAACTGCACGACGACCAAATTCCTTTAAAATATCAACTTCAGATGTTACAGCTTCACCAATTTCAAAATCAGGTTCAATTTTTAATGCTGCCTGATAAGCAATTTGGGTATTTACATCTTCTACTTCACCATCATGAACAATTGTTCTGTTGTGCCAGATTTCTAAGTCACCACTTTTATCATTAATGATAACGTCGAAGTTTTCGTCGCTGTTGAATTTTTTTCTCAACATTCCGCGAAACACATCTTCAAGCACACGCTGCATGGTAGCGCGGTCAATGTTTTTGAATTCTTTGAACTCACTAAATGAGTCAATCAATCCTGAACTATGCATACTTATAAATTTTAATTTTTATTAAAAAGGTTAATTAAATGAAACCATTACTTTGGTTTCTTCAATGTCGGAAAAGCTAATATTTTTTTCTGTTGGAGTTTTTGACTGGTAAGCTTTTTTAGGGTCTTTTAACAAAATTTTTATTTCTTCCCCTTCAATTGTCAATAGTTTTCCAACTAAAATGCTTTGTGAATTGAGCTTAATTTGTAATTCTCTGCCAATATGTTTTGTATATTGTCTGAATAACTTCAATGGTTTATCAACTCCTGGAGATGATACTTCTAAAGTATAAGCTTGTTCACTAAAATCTAATTCGTCTAATTTTTCTGAGATTATTTTATTGAACTGCCTGCATTGTTCAATGGTAAGCGCTTCATCACTATCTAAAAATACTGATAATTTTTTACTTCCGGGTTTAAATTCAACCTCAACTACATAAACGTTTTCGGGTAAGAATTCTACCCCCCAATTGTTAATTTGCTCAATTACTTGCATAAATACCTAATAAAAGAGGGGACTTTCGGTCCCCTCTGTTTAATTCCTTACAAACATATGTATTTATACTAAATTATACAAGAAAATCTATAAAACTACTTGATAATCTGATTTCTGTCGGCTTTCATTACCTTAGTAAAATAGACTAATTTATATAAATCAAATAAAAATAATGAGGTATTTCCATGCTGAAGTTTTTTACGAATCCGATTAAAAAATAAACCAAGAAATAAATTGATAATCAGTAAACTTCCATTTTTCTTGCTTTTAAAATAAAATCTTAAAAGGCTCACATTATCAATTAGTTGTGGATTGTATTTCGTAAATTCAAGTATTTTTTTGAGGTTATAAATACCTTGTTCTGTTTTTTTGAGATAAGTCTCATTCAATTCTAAATCAGTTATTTCAACATGGTTTTTTATATGATGAAATTTTATTCCGGCACATCCTAAATTATAGGCAAATAATGTGTCTTCATGTCCGTATTGTGAAAGTCTGGTATCAAAAGGATTTTCTGCCAGAATACCTTTTTTAATAACAAAATTACTTGGCATGAAGCTTTTTTGTGGTTTTTTCTGCCTTTCTTTTATTGATTTACTTTCTCTTTTTCTACCATAATTCCATTTTAACCTGAATTTTTTCTCGGCTTTCAGATTTACATATTCATGACCACCGCAAATCAAACCATGATTTTCTTGGATTGCAGAAAGATAGTTTACAAGAAATGAATCATCCTGAATTCTTACATCACAATCTAAAAATAATAAATAAGGTTGATTGGTATAATCCAGAAAAAGATTCCTGATTGCAGAGCGACCAACGTTTTTTTTAAGCTGAATGTACTGGTTTGTAAAAGCAATTGCTGGTATATTTTGAATTTTTATTTGTTCAGTAGAATTATCATCAATACAAATAATTTCACAATTGAGGTTCTGTTCATTGATTTGCTTTCGTAAACTACTTAGCAAATCAAAAACCAACACATTATATATAGGTATGCAAATGCTTAACATTTAAACTAATCGTTGATGAGAAGTTTAATATAAAACAACGGATTTCTGAGTTTTGCTCTCAAATCCAAATCTTCAAACATACAGGAGATGGTTTCTCTTAATGCTTTATTTTTATGAGCCTTATTCACAACAAAATTGAATAACCATGGGTATTTTACAAGTTTTTGCATGGTATGACTCAATTTTAATTCATCCCATTGCCTATCGTAAAATGCTTTATCGTATGATTTATTAAACACGGCATCAAACCTATTTTCTTTGATACAATTTTGAATATGTTGGGCAGCCAACATTCCACTATACATTGCATTTCCGATACCTTCACCTGTAAATGGATCAATTAAACTGGCAGCATCACCGGTTAAAAGAAAGTTTTCTCCAGAAATTATTCTTTGTTTAGAGCCAAGTGGTAATCCCCAGCCTTCTATTTTTCCTTTTAATTGCGCATTTTTAAATCGCTCTTTAATATTAGGATTGTTGGCAATTGCCTCAAGCATATCTTTTTTGAGGTTTACCTTTTTTTTGCTGGCAGCAGAACTTAGAATTCCTGCACCAATATTAGCTTCTCCATTTGGTAAAGGGAAAATCCAGAAATAGCCCGGAAGCATTTCTTCAAGAAAATGAAGTTCAATAAAATTTTGATCATGTAAACCTTCCACACCTGAATAATAAGCTCTGATTCCTGCGCAATAATGATCGTTTTCTTTTCTGATATCCGATAAATTCTTTGCAACAATTGACCTGTCTCCCTCAGCACCAATAACCAGTTTTGGATGTTTTATCTGAAAAGAACCATCTTTATTTTCGAGGTTTAAAACAAGACCTTGATTGGTTTTTTCAATAGAATTTAAGGAAGTTTCTAATTTGATATCTGCATAATTTTTATCTAACCATGAAAATAGTTCAGCATCAAAATTTATTCTTTTACTAATGAAACCCGGTGCATGAGTTTCCTTACTGGTATCACTTTTAAAAGGAATATCTATCGATTTTCCATTAGGAGCTACAAACTTTACTCCCCAACTAGGCAAGAATGACTGAGGTTGATTGCTTAACTTATCTAATAATGCAGGATTTAATTGTTTTAGCACATAAACTACTTTTCCGCTTAAGGCATCACCACAAACTTTATCTCTAGGAAATTTAGATTTTTCAATAATAGTATGAGGAATTCCTGCTTTGCTCAGAAACAAGGAAGTGGCACAACCTGCTGGCCCTGCTCCTATAATAATGATATCTTCTGTTTTTAACATAATAAAAAGAGGCTGAATCAGTAGACGCTAATTTGGTACTGATGCAGCCTCCGAAAATAGTAAATTAATTGAGGTCAAAAGTATTTTTGATAATCTTTAATCCTCTTTTTGCAAATTTTACAGCTTATAAAGTATTCCGGCGTTTACAATTCCATTGAATCCATATCCAAAATCAGCATAAACACCAACTTTCTCGCCATAGCGAATTCCTAAAGCTGTTAGATGATAAGCAGGAATATAGTCTTCTCCTTTTTTGCTATTGTTTGCATTTTTCGCATTTACATAACTTACACCAAAATGAACTCCTGAGTAAACAGATATTTTTGGATTGTCTGTATATTGGTAATTCACATTTGCCATTAAAGTGAAGTAATTGAAGTTAACTGTTTCTTTAGTTGCATCAGAATAAGTCATTTTGGCTTCAATTGCAGCATAGCTTAAATCGGCTCCTAAAGTTAAATGTTTGGTGTCATACTGAGTAAATCCTAAACGGTATGGTCCGGAAATTGAAAAATCTTTTGTTGTACTTGGTCCAATGCTTCCTGAAAATTTTGTTTCAACAAAGTTGTTAATACTTTCAACCTGATTAAAAGATTGAGGCATAATGCCATAACCTATTGTGAATTCGCGTATTTGAGCTTTTGCACCAAAAGAGCAAAGTAGGCCCAAGGCCATTAAAGAAAGAAAGAATTGCTTTTTCATAAAACTTAAGTTTGGTTGTTTCATTTTTTAAATTGTAAATAACTTGACTCAAAATATAATTTCGATTTTTTATCTTTGAGCAGGTTGCTACTCTCACGAATATACAAATTTTCTAAAAATTGATTCTGACAATATGTCAATGGCGTGATTTTTGGTGCCCACATACCCAATTAATAAAATGAATATTTTTAATACTTTACCCGACTATTCAAGGGTTTGGATTTATGCTTCTACAGGGAAATTAAGTCCAGAACAAAGCTCCGATGTTCAAAATCTTTTAGACGGATTTGCCAAAGCTTGGACTTCACACCAGCAACAATTGAATGCCAAAGCAGCTTTGGTAAAATCACATTTTTTGGTTTTTATGGTTGATGAATCTGCAGCAGAAATCAGTGGCTGTGGGATTGATAAATCGGTTCAACTTGTTAAAGAAATAGAACAAAAAACAGGTCTTTCTTTTTTTAATAGATTAAATATTCACCTGGAAATCGAAAACGAAGTACATATTTTTAATAGACAGCAATTAGATAAGGCTATTGAA
>JBIPMI010000375.1:0-2881 GCA_044369215.1 Bacteroidia bacterium
TTTGGTTGTAAACCCAAAGAATTTCCACAAAGGTAAATTTGGTCTTTTCCATTGTGTTGAGGAATATAAAATTGCGAACGAAAGGTTTTTAGTTCATCTTTTTCGTCCATTTCTTTGGCGAACGACAATTCATTTAAGAATAACATAGGTATTGAATTTACGGGCAATTTTAAGCTAATTAATGTGTTTTCCGAAATGAACACCCAATTATTAACTTGATTTGGTTGATGCTGGGATTAATTAATCCACCTACCAATAAAATTCTAACCTTATTTACCTTTAAAAACCCCCAAACTGCGGTCTGTAATTTATTCCTATTCCAAATGTATTGAGGCGAATGGTATTATAGTAAAGTTGATTCATGCCAAATGCAACTATATCTACCCTTTTATTGGGTTTGTTGATGATTGAATAAGCCAGTTTCATATTAAATTCTTCTAGAGCTTTTATGCCTGAATTACCTGCATATATGTATTCAAGTCCTAACTGAAAATTTTCCATAAAATAAATATCAGCTGAACCTGAATATTCCGGCCAGTACTCTTTAATAGGGTCAATATATAAACCGGTCCCTACTCTTAAATTGAAGGACTTATTATTGACTAAATTGAATTGCAAAAACCTAAAATCAACAGTACTCAAATAATCTGTATTGCCTCTAAAGGTTTTTTCGAAAATCAGATTTCTTCTGTAATCGAAACTAAAAGCACCGGTATTGTATGCAATTCTCCCTGAAAATAATGTTGGATTAATTGGGTCAACGCCAAGTTTGAGGTCGAATTCAAGGCTCTTGTTCCTGTAAATTTGATTCTCTAATTGTTTCTTGTTGAAATTTGCATTTGAGGTAAAGATTAAACTTGTCAAATTTGCTATTCCTCCAAAACAATTAAAGCATGCACCTAAAGAGCTTCCTAAACCTGAATCATAATGATGTGAGTCGTAGTTTTGATTGTTTTGATTTCCTTGACTTTCAGGCGACTTTTGATTTCCGGATTTACTGTCTCTTTGCTCCTTAGCTTTTTGAGCTTCTTTTTTAATGTCATCAATTTCTTGTGCTTTAAGCAAAAACTGACACGATAATAAAATGATGATTAAGAGGAGTTGTTTCATTTTTGGTTTGAAACAATTTTTGTGCCGAAAATGGTTAAATTTTCTACTTATTAAATATTTGATTTTGAATGAAACGTTCAGCAAATTAAATTTAATTAAACTACAGGATTATTCTAGAAGAATAAAAAAATAGAACTAGTGTATTTACATTTATGCTAATTCCCAAAGTGATTTTTAGTAGATTGGAATGTCTGGCTATTAGGACTTCAATAAGTTAATTGGAGTGATTTTAAATTAAGTTGGATGGAACATCTTCCTCTTAGTTTTTTACTAATTGGAATATATTTTTGAATTATAGTTAAATTGCTTCCTCTTAAAAAAAGAAACGTCTCCCTAGGGAGACGTCGGACCAAGGATACTATCCTTGGTGTTGTTCAAGTAGCAAATCTAACATAAATAGAACGAAAAATGCAAGAGAGTATTCACAATAAAGAAAGAGTTGTAGCTTATATAGACGGTTTTAATTTGTATTTTGGTATGAAAGAAGCCGGTTTTGAACATTGTAAATGGCTTAACGTCAAAAAATTAATTTTAAATTTATTACAGACAAATCAGGAACTTGTTGGAATTAAATACTTTACAAGCAGGGTTAGTAATAATCCTGATAAACAAAAACGTCAATCAACTTATATTGATGCTTTAGAAAGTATTGATGTTAAAATCATATATGGCAATTATCAAGATGGAACTCAAGAATGCAAAAGATGCGGAAATGTATGGAAAGTTGCTAAAGAAAAGATGACCGATGTGAATATAGCTACTACCATCATAGTTGATGCTTACAAGGATGAATTTGATATGGCTTTATTAATATCCGGTGATAGTGACCTAACACCTCCAATTAAGGAAGTCCATAATTTATTTAAAAACAAGAGAGTTTTTATAGCTTTCCCACCTAAAAGACACAATAGTTCGATGTCAATTGTAGCTAAAGGTTCCTTAATTATTGGTAGGAAAAAAATTGTAGATTCACAATTTGATGATGAAGTAATCAGCAAAACAGGATTCAAATTAAAAATCCCTGCTGAGTGGAAATAATTCTACTTTATCAAATCCCAGCTGTGGTCGCCCAAAAGTTTTACGCTTGCTAAATGTTTTCCGATTGTTTTGCTTCTTCCCCATTCGTTCGGACCAATTAATGAGAGTTTATAATGGTCATCGTTTTCGTAAACATGGTAAATCTGACCAATTACCGGAGTGAATCGCATATCAGATTGGTATATTTTTTCAGACACCTGTAGTCTTTTTTCAATGTCACGAACTTGTTCCATAATCAAATCAGCCTGCTTTTTTAGCATTGCCATTTCTTGGCTTGCATAATGATGCATGGCTTCAACCGCATTGGTTTTAATTTGATTTTTGTCTTCAGGTCTAATAATTGGCGAACCAACACTTAATGGCATTGGCGATAGGGAAGATGGACCAATATAACTGCCGTCTTCATTCAATAATTCGTTTTCCTCTTTCATTTTCAGTTATAATGTAACTAAAATTTGGACTAATTGTTTGACAAAAAGTTCTTTCAAAATTAAAAATCAAAAATATTTCCTGCGGTTTTTAATTTTTATAAAACTTAAATCGGTTAATGAATATACGCATGTTTACCAATAGTAATTATCATAATTCTTAGCTTCTTTGAAAAACATTATCAAAAGTTATCATATAAAATTTTCTTTTTCATGAGTTTTAAGGCCCTGATAGGTGGTCTCATGTTTATAGAAAAATGCTCGAAATGAATTCCCCCGAACTCTCCACCACGCGGACCGAAGGT
>JBIPMI010000089.1:0-9761 GCA_044369215.1 Bacteroidia bacterium
ATCTGAAAGAATTTGTTTTTGGATTTATAATGATGCTTATGAATAAAATCAATTTTCTCCATTATCATCTTTTTCCATCCTAAAGCCCAATCTTTTTGCAGTTGGAATTCCGCTACTAAAACTCATATAGTTTTTTTGTTCAATTGTTAGCAGGTTGATAGCCTCAAGAGGTGGAGCCATAAGGTCGAAATTAAGGCAGAATTTCATTGCTTCAGCTACAACTTGAGCCAGACTTTCATTGCTTATTTGATTTTTACTAAAATCATTAAAAAGGAAAGAAATCGGCCTTCTTCCTTCTATAAAAAAGTGACGGTCTTTGTTTACAAATAATCTGCCAACCAAATAACCCATATCCCCTTCACGGTTATATTTTAATGAATCAGCAAGAAAATTATACATTTGAATCATGCCACAATACTCTCTCAAGCTGTCTTCTTTTACAAAAGCACTTTGGTGAATAAAATGATTTGATTCAAAATCGAAAACATTGGTATGCATCATAAAAACCAGTGTGTCGCCAGAAAATTTTAAATGAAATTCAAATTCAGATTTGTCATAAAACTTTACTTCAACATTTGGATCTTCAGCATATATCTCACTAGATAATTCAAAACAGATTTTTTTAACCACTTCTTTAAGTTCTGCAAAAACCTGTTTGGTTTGTCTAAACACTAATTGTTTTACAGATGATTTTTGTAAGAGTGTTTTTTTTATTTCAATGAAATTGTTTTCCATGCTTTAATTTTTAAATGGTGTTGAAAAGCTTAAGGTTTAATATCTTAAATTGTTTGATTTGCTTAGTTTTAATTGGAAAAAATTAGATTTTTTCGAAAAACATAAATAAAAACTTCATTTTGGGTTTGAAAGTATTTAATGTCATGATTTCTTAATTCTGATAAATTTATTCAAGAATGACTAAACACGCTTGTTGGGTTCATAGGAATGTTTATTTTTGGAAAATTGCCTATACCCAAATTCAAAATTAATTATCATTACAACAATAAATGAAAAAAGTAAACATCTTCATCATTTTACTACTTACACTATTTGTAAGTAAAAGTGTCTACTCCCAGAACCTCAATAAACAATGGGAGGATTTTAAATCAAACAATATTTTAGATGCAATTGATGGCTTTAAGGAAGCTGCAAAATCACCCAATTTAATGAATGAAGCTCATTTGGGATTGGCAATGTGTTATGCTCAAAATGAAAACTATGATGAAGCATTTAGTGCATTTCAAAAGTTTTATGCTGTTGCTCCAGATCCATATCCTTACGTATATGCATTATGGACAAACGGAATTATTTTTGATGGATACGGAAAGAAAAATGAAGCAAAGTTAAAGTTCTTAAATACGGTAATTGCTGATACTCGTGCAAATGGAACTATTAAGGCTATGGCACATTATATGTTAGCCAAACATTACCAGTTATCTAATAAAGTTTCAAAATCACTAGAGGAGTTTGCAAAAATTGGCAATATTGAAAATTGGCAGATGTTAGGAACCTTCGACAATATTTCAGCCAGTGGGTATGATAAAAATTGGGGTGCTTTAGAAAAATCCGGTATCAATGAAGAATTTGTAAACTTTGCCGGAGCAAAAGTGAAATGGTTTAAAGTTAAACATATTAGAAACGATAAATGGACAGATTTTGCTTATCATTTTGAACATGATAATAGCATTATGTTTGCTCAAACCTGGGTAAATTCTCCATCTGATATGGAGGCATTTTTGTTTTCTGGAAGTTCTGGTTCTATGAAAATTTGGGTGAATGATAAATTGGTTACAGAAGTAGAAGAAGAGCGAAATTGTGATTTAGATGTTTATGCATCTGGTATTAAATTAAACAAAGGTTACAATAGAATTTTAATCCAAATTGGAGAAAGTGAAGTTGGTAATGCAAATTTCTTACTTAGAATTTGTGATGAAAAAGCTAATCCAATCCCAGGAATTACAAGCACTAACGATAATCAACCATATACAAAAGCCAATGAATATGCTGTAAAAACATTTTCTTTTTTTGCTGAAAAATTCTTTGAAGATCAAGTTAAAGTTAAACCGGATTTATTGAATTATTTGTTATTGGCAGAAACTTATTTGAGAAATGACAAGCCTTATGAATCGAGAAAAGCGATGCAAATGGCGAGTAAATTGGCACCCCAAAATTGTTTGGTTGGTATTAAACAAATTGAGGCGTATTCAGGAGATAAAAATTATACTGATTTAACAAAAACTCAGGAGAAAATTAAAACTGAGTTTCCTGAAAATATTTATGCTTTGAGGTTAAGAATTTCCGAAGAAGAGAACAAAGAAAATTATGACGAAGAAGAGAAGTTGGTTAATCAAATGGAAAATTTATATGGCAAGTCTAAATACATTGAAATGGTTCGTTTAGAGTTATTAGCAAATCGTAAAAATTATGAGGAATTAATTCGTTATGCAAATGAATTATATGCTAAGTATCCAGATGATTATACATTGATGATGATTCAATACAATATTGTTCAAAGCACTAAAAAGAATCTGTCTGCTGCTAATGCTATATTATTAAATTACCTTAAGAATAATTTGAATGATGATGTGGTAACAAGTGTTGCAAATAACTATTTCAAATTAGGTAAAGTTCAGGATGGATTAAACCTTTATCTGAAACGAGTTGATAACTATCCTTATGCAATTGGTTATTATAATGATTTGGCTGACTTATATTTTGATCAACAATTATATGACGAAGCTTTAAAATGGCAGGAAAAAGCCAGAGATATGGCTCCATATCATAGTTATTACTGGGATAAAATTGGAAAAATTCAGGAAGCAAGAAAAGTGGTTGGAGAGGCCGCGTTAGCTTACCAAAATGCAATTTATTTTCAGCCAAGTAATTATGATGCAAGAAAGCAATTGAGAAAGCTTGAGAATAAAAAAGATTTGTTTGAAGGTTTTGATTGTCTTGATCCTGTTAAGGTTTTTAAAGCTGGTCCAAAAGCTGAAGACTATCCTGAAGACAATTCAATTATATTGTTAAATAACAGACAAAGAGTTGTGTATGCACAAGGTAGTTCAGAAGAAAAAGTTGAATTGATTGTGAAAATTTTCAATAAAAGTGGAATCGATCGTTGGAAAGAATATTCAGTTGGATACAATAGTTATGCGCAAAGATTAATTGTAGAAAAAGTTGAAGTATTAAAGAAAGATGGAAGTAAATTAAAAGCTGAAACCAATCACAATGAAATGGTGTTCCCTAATTTGGAAGAAGGCGATGGAATACATTTGATTTATCGAATTGAAAATTATGGACATGGAAAATTAGCTTCTCATTTCTGGGATGAGTTTAATTTCAATTATTTCTTCCCTGTAAAAAGTTGTAAATACACCATTATTACTCCAAAAGATTTCAGCTTTAATTACAAAGTGAGAAATATTAAGGTTGATGAGAAAATAGAAGATATAGACGAATTGAAAAAATATACCTGGTCAACGCAGGATTTGGCTGCATTTAAATCTGAACCATATATGCCTCCATTGGATGATGTGGGTGGAATTTTGGAATTAAGTTCAATGCCGGATTGGAACTTTGTAGCCAATTGGTATTCCGATTTAGCATCAACAAAAGCTAAAGCAAAATTTGAAGTTAAAGAAACTGTTGCGGAGTTGTTCAAAGACAAAACTAACTTGTCTGAGTACGAAAAAGGTAAGTTGATTTACCAATATATTGCTGATAATTTCAGGTATAGTAATGTTCCATTTTTACATAGTGCTCACGTGCCTCAAACGGCATCCAGAACTATCAGTACACGTTTAGGTGATTGTAAAGATTTGTCTACATTGTTTGTTGCTATGTGTAAGGAAGTTGGTTTAAAATCAAACCTAGTTTTAGTTGATACCAGAGACAATGGTGATTTCGATTTTACTTTACCAACAATTGGTTTTAATCACTGTATTGCTCGATTTTTTGCAGGCGGAAAAGATTATTATGTAGAACTAACTAATTCTAAATTGTCGTTTGGTACTTTACCATCTTATTTATTGAATTCATTGGCATTAAACATTCCAACCAAAACTGATAATACAGCTAAAGACTTAATCTTGTTGCAATCAAATAACAGGGTTTCTAATTCTATTTTCAGAGAAACAAAAGTAAAATTCGAAATGAATGATATGATTTTGGAAAGAAAGAATATCAGAATGGGTGGTTATGCAAGTGGTTTTAGAAGTAATTATGCTGATATCGGTAGAGAGAAACAAGAGAAATCTATGACTGAATCCATTTCATCAGATTTCAATAATCCGGTGAAACTAATCAACTTAACCATGTCGGATTTAGTAACTTTAGGTGATACTGTTAAATATACGTATAAGTACAAAATAAGTAATGAATTAAAAGAGGTAATTGGTATTAAAATCTTGGATTTACCATGGGCCGATGCTTACAGTGGTTTAGATTTTGTATCAGCAGATGAGCGTAAGTTTCCATTTAATGTTTGGGAATTTGATGGAGCAGATGAATTAAAAGAAACTATCACTTTAGATATTCCTACAGGAAAAATTTTAGCAGAGATTCCTAAAAACGTAACGCTTACTTGTCCTAACTATGATTATAGTTTAACTTTTGTAGTTGCTTCTGGTAAAGTAACTGTTACTCGTAAAATCAAAATGAAAAAGGATGTTGTACCTATAACAGATTATACGGTGTTTAAAGATTTCTGCATCAAAGTTGCAGAAGCCGATAGAAAGCAAATTGGATTTAAATAGAGAATAATAAATTTCTTAAAAAATGCCTTTCTGAAGAGAAAGGCATTTTTTTTAGAAAAAAGTCTTAAATTTGAAGACAATTTTCTGATGATGTCTGAAGATCCATTTAAATTCAATAAAAATCTAAATGAACAGTTTGGTTCATTTATAAAAGAATGTCTCGTAAATGAACCTGTGGCTTCTTATACCAAAATACCTAGTTGGTCAGAGTTTTTCTTAGATAAAATGCTAGTAATGAAGGCTATAAAGCTTGGCGTTCCTTTTAATTTATTTGAATTAATAAAGTCTAAATCTTCTTTATCCGATGTAGCTTGGGCAAATTTGTTAGATTTATCTTCTAAATCATTACAAAGATATAAATTAGAAAACCGTCATTTTGGTCCACTTCAATCAGAAAAAATCTTTGAAATAGCCGAAGTAAATATTTTGGGCTTAGAAGTTTTTGGAACAACTGAAAAATTCGGTTTATGGTTAGATACTCCAAATTTTGCGTTAGCCAATGAAAAGCCTTTAAGTTTACTTGTTAATTCCTACGGAAAGAGTTTGCTTATGGCAGAATTAAACAGAATAAACTACGGAATTTTCGCTTAAATGAAGGTTTACAGGTTGGTTCGTGAATGTTTCATGAATGATTTTTCAGGTAGGGGCGCTTCTTTGTTTGGTGGTAGATGGAATTCTAGTGGTATTGAAATTATTTACACCGCTTCAAATCGTTCTTTAGCAATGGCTGAATTAGTTGTACATTTAACTATAGCAACACTCCCTGAAGATTTCTATATGCTAGAAATTTTATTGCCGACTAAATCAAGTAAAAAGAAAATAGACCCAATAGATTTACCTGAAAATTGGAATGCTTTTCCTTCAAATAATTTATGCGCAAAAATCGGTGATGATTTTATTAATCAGAATAAATATTTGCTACTTGAGGTTCCATCTGCAGTAACAAAAGGAGACTTTAATATCCTCATCAATCCATTTCATAAGGATTTTAAAAAAGTTAAAATTCTTTCATCAGAAAAATTCCCTTTTGATAAAAGAATTTTCAAATAAAAATGCCTGAAATGTAGATCAGTTCAGGCATTTTTATTTAGGTTAACAATTGCAATACTTTAATAAGCCTTAGCAAACAAAACTCTTTGTGTTGAAGGTTTTCCTGAATAAACACAAATACCATTTTCTAAATGATTATCTAAAGGAATACAACGGATAGTTGCTTTTGTTTCTTCTTTGATTTTTTGTTCAGTTTCCGAAGTTCCATCCCAATGCGCTGAAATGAAGCCGGTTTTGTTTTCCAAAATATCTTTGAACTCATCCCATGTATTTACTGCAGTGATATGTTCAGTTCTGTAATCCAAAGCTTTTTGATATAGATTCGTCTGAATTTGTTCTAATAAATGCTGGATTTTATGAACCAAATCAGTTTCAGCCATTACTTGTTTTTCTTTGGTATCTCTTCTGGCAACTTCAACAGTTCCATTGGTTACATCTCTTGGTCCAATTGCAATTCTTACTGGCACTCCTTTTAACTCGTATTCAGCAAACTTAAAGCCCGGAGATTGATTGTCTCTAGCATCTAATTTAACTCTGATACCGGCAGCTTTCAAGGCAGCAAAATAAGCATCAGCTTTTTCCATAACTAAAGATTGTTCAGCTTCTTTTCTAAATATTGGAACGATTACAACTTGAATAGGAGCAAGTCTTGGTGGTAAAACCAATCCTTCATCATCGCTATGACTCATAATAAGAGCGCCCATTAATCTTGTTGAAACTCCCCAACTGGTTGCCCAAACATATTCTTTAGTATTTTCTTTGGTTACGTATTTTACATCAAAAGCTTTAGCAAAATTCTGACCTAAGAAATGTGAAGTTCCCATTTGAAGTGCTTTTCCATCCTGCATCAAACCTTCAATGCAATAAGTATCCAATGCTCCGGCAAATCTTTCGTTTGGAGTTTTAACACCCTTTATAACTGGAACAGCAAGAATGTTTTCAGCAAAATCAGCATAAATTTCCAGCATTTGTTTGGTTTCAGCAATTGCTTCCTCAGCCGTAGCATGAGCAGTATGACCTTCTTGCCATAAAAATTCAGCAGTTCTTAAAAACAATCGGGTTCTCATTTCCCATCTTACCACATTTGCCCATTGGTTAATGAGAATTGGCAAATCACGGTAACTTTGAATCCAATCTCTATAAGTATTCCAGATAATGGTTTCAGAAGTAGGTCTTACAATTAGTTCTTCATCTAGTTTAGCATCCGGATCAACCACAATTTCTCTGGTAATCTCATCTACTTTTAATCTATAATGAGTTACAACTGCACATTCTTTTGCAAATCCATCAACATGGCTGGCTTCTTTACTAAAAAAGCTTTTTGGAATGAATAAGGGGAAATATGCATTTTGGTGTCCTGTTTCCTTGAATCGTCTGTCTAATTCTGCCTGCATGGTTTCCCAAATGGCATATCCATAAGGTTTAATAACCATACAGCCTTTTACTGCCGAATGCTCAGCTAAATCGGCATGTTTCACAAGATTATTGTACCAGGCACTGTAATCTTCGCTTCTTTTTACTTTCTTAATTTCCATGTTTCGAATTTTGGAATGGATTTTGATTTAATCATTCCGACACAAAAATACTTTTTAGTTGTTACTTTGTATAAGCAAACAAATCTCATGTTTATGAAAAACTTAATATTATTTGGCAGTGCGTTGGTTATTATGGGATTAAGTTCCTGTACGGTACAGCAACAATTCAATGTTGGGGCAGCTGAAGACGATGTTTACTGGTCTAAAAGGAGTGATGAAAGCAAAATTCAAACGCTGGATGATGTTAATTTCGATAAACAAAAGGATCATAAAGGCGGTGGTTCAAACTATGAACCAGCCAGAAATTCCAATAATTCCGGTTCAAGTTATTCTGAAGAAGAAAGAGCCAATCAGGCTTACCAAACTTGGAATTCTCAAAGGGGAAGTTCTGCAATTCAAAGTTATGATGAACAAGCTGTTTCAAATGATCAGTTCAACAGAGAAACAGAAGAGGAGCGCGATGCCAGAAGGTTTGGCACTGAAAGGTCATTTTATTATACCGACCCTTATTTTAATGCTTTATCGCCAAATTGGGGCTGGACATCTTGGTATTCACCAATAGTTCGTCCGGGTTTTTATAATTGGGCGCCAGGTTGGAATGTTGGATTTGGTTGGGGTTCAGGTGGTGGTTGGAATATGGGATTTGGAAACAATATGGGTTTTGGTGGAATGGGCTGGGGAAATCCATATGGATTTAATCCTTGGTTTAATGACCCTTGGAACGGATTTTATAACCCCTATTTTTACGATCCATTTGCATTTAATTATGGTTTTGGATACAATCCATGGGGTTTTGGTTATGGATACAACCCTTGGTTTGGTTACAATAATTGCTGGAATTGTAATCGTTGGAGAAATAATCATTGCGCTACTTGTTGGAACTCCGGAAGAGATATTGTTCAAAATACTCCAAGATTTAGCCCAAGAGGTGAAGGTATTGGAAGAGGTTCATCAGGCTCTCGTCCGGGTAGTGTAAATACTGGTGGACAACAATCAAGACCAGTTGCTCCTGCGATGAGAAATGCACCCTCTCAAGCTTCAGGTGATGTGCCTTCTAGAAGTGGTCCTAATAGAAACATCAGACCTGATTTAAATAATGCTCCTTCAGCTCCGGCTCAAACAACTATCAGGCCGGGTGGTGACTTGATTCAAGGTCCTGGAGGAACACAAACTTATATTCCACCAAGAAACAGAACTGCTCCACCGGCTAGTGCTGCTCCTGCTGCAGGTTCAAATAGACCTGGTGGCGATTTACAAGTTACACCTCAAGGAAGAACATATTATGTACCACCAAGAAATTCAAATTATGGTGGTGGTTCTCAAGGCAGCGCGCCTACTCCAAGTGCTCCATCAAATAATACACCTTCAAGAAGCAGACCAAGTTTTGATCCGCCTTCAAGAAGTAATAGTTCTCCTTCTTACACTCCTTCACCTGCGCCAGCTCCAACCAGATCGGGTGGCGGCTCTTCAGGAAGTTCGGGTGGTTCATCAGGTGGTGGAAGCCGAGGTTCATCAAGTCCGGTTTCTAGACCACGTTAATTAAATAATACTATGTTAGCAAAAAAAATAATTTTAGGAATAAGTCTGATATTATTAGCCGGCACAAGTCAGGCTCAATACCATGAAGATGTTTTCAGGTTCTCCCGACAAAATTATCAGGGTTCTGCGAGAACAATGGGTTTGGCAGGAGCATGGGGTGCTGTGGGTGCTGATATGTCATCTGCAAGTATTAATCCTGCCGGACTAGGTTTGTACAGAAAAAATGAGTTTATGGCATCAGTTTCATTCAACTCTTTTTCTTCTAATACATCTTATGGTGGTTCTGAAATAAGTGATTACAGATTGGGTTTTAATATTCCAAATTTTGGTTTTGTGGTAACCAATCTTAATCAGTATAAAGGCAAAAGTACAACCCAAGGCTTAGTAAGTTACAGCTTTGCTTTTGGAGTGAATCGTTTAGCTGATTACCAACAAAATATTGAGTATTCCGGTAAAAATAGTAATACAACTGTTGGTGATTTTCTGGCTCAATCAGCGCAAGGAAGAGATTCTGCAAATTTCTTGAGCACAGATTATAATAATACACTTTCTGCTTTAGCCTGGCGTGTTCGATTGATGGATAATAATGGAAGTAGAAGTAATTATGCTTCTATTCAGAAATTACAGGGTGATACAAACTACTTTGTAAACCATTTTCAGCAAATGAAATTGAGAGGAAGGGCTTCTGAATGGTATGTTTCCGGAGGAATGAATTTAAGTAATTTCATTTATTTAGGAGCTTCTTTGGTTTTACAGGATGTTAATTTTACTTCTAACATAAGTCTTACCGAAGATTTACTTAGCAGTACTGTTTCAAATAATGTTTACAAATCATCTACCATCAATCAATATGTAAATACAAAAGGTTCAGGTGTAGGAGCGAAAA
>JBIPMI010000376.1:0-2870 GCA_044369215.1 Bacteroidia bacterium
TCCATAAGTTTGATAAAGTTTTTTTGGTTGAGTGAAAAAGCTTCAGAAAGAATAGGTTTTCCAACAAAAGGAAACATCGACATTGAGACCATATTCATCCATAGGTGCCTTGCATCGGTTTTTTCAATGAGGTTTTGTTGATAAGCCTCTTCAACAGATTTTTCAAAAGCTTTAAATAGTTTGTCGAGACCATTTGTTTTGTTTTTCGCCATGTTTAAAAGAACATCTGGATTGGTATTAAATTCATGCAGAATAAATGATGCTAAATTTGGATTTTTAATATTTGAATCGATTTGATGATTTACAATTGCTTCTATTTTGCTGAATAAATCCATATTCGAGAAATTGATATTCATTATACCTTCTACAAATTCCATGAAGTTTTTATGAAACACCAATTCAAAGAGTTTGTCTTTGCTTCTAAAATAATAATGTAATAAAGCTCTGTTAATACCGGCCTCTTTGGCTATGTCATCCATTCTTGCACCTGAAAAACCTGTTTTGCTAAAAACGATTTGTGCAGCTTGTAAAATTTTTTCTTCTGTGTTTAACTCAGACATGGGCACAAAGTTTAACTAAACATTTTAATTAAACAAATATATTTAACAACTTTGTTAAATTTAGCTATTGAAAATCATTAGTTTAAGGTTTTAAAATTCAGTTTAGTTGAATTTTATTGTCTTTATTGGATTGATTTTGCTGATAAATCTTGCAGGTATCAACAGTATTAATAGGCATGTTACAAAACTGCCTAAATTGAGTAAAATTATATGTACTGGATTAATTTCAATTGGCACAGTATTTAAATAATAGGCACTTTCATTTAATTTTATGATTCCAAAATGTTTTTGAATCAAAGAAATTCCTAGTCCGAAAATATTTCCAAATAACAAACCTAATATTATAATTCTCATCGCTAAAAACAGAAAAATTTGACTGATTTGTTTGTCTTTAGCACCTAAAGCTTTTAATAATCCAACCATATTACTTCTTTCTAATATAAGAATAAGTAATGCCGTAATCATGTTAATCCCGGCTACAGCCACCATTAATATTAAAATTATCAGGACATTCATGTCTAATAAATTTAACCAATCAAATAATTGAGGATATATTTTGAAAATGTTTGAAACACCTTTATCCATTGTTGTAAGTGATTCTACTTCTAATGTTTTAGCTTCTATTTCATCAAAATTATTGATATTAATTTCATATCCTGAGATGTAGTTAGATGGCCATTTGTTGAGCTTTTTAATAATCGACTCATTGGTATAGGCATAGAGTTCATCTAAATCACTAAGTCCCGAATCGAATATTCCAACAATTTTAAATTTCCTTAAACGTGGCGGGTCATCAACAAAATAAATTAGAATTGATTCACCAATTTTAACCTCCATTCTTTTTGCGGTTATAGCTGATAAGACAATTTCAGGTTGGGAATTTTCTATTTTATTTAGCACAGTGCCCTCAATAAGGTGTTCCTTAATAAATTCCCAATTATAGTTGTTTGACGCTCCTTTGAGTAGGATACCTTCGAAAGCTTCATTAGTTTTGATGATTCCAGCTTTGTTTGAATAAGATTGTATCCAAAGAAATCCGGGTTGAGAGGCAATTAGTTTTTCATAGGTTGAATCTTTCTCAATTGGTGAACTTTCAAAACTATTGTTCAAATCGAGGTGGGTAACTTGGATAGGTGAATTAAACCCGATTAGTTTATTTCGCACTTGTTGTTGGTAACCTTTAACTATTGAAATTGCAATAATCATAACCATTATGCTAATTGCAACAGCAGTAGTAGCCAAACGTACAATAAGCTTGGATGAACCTTGCTTATCCGATGAAGGATTTTTTGAAGATTCTTTACTAAGACGATTAAATATGAAGAAACTGAAATTCATGAGTGTGTTCAAATATATAAGCCTTATTTTGCTTTTGTGCAGTTTGGTGAAAAGTTCTTCTGCCAGAACCATAACAAATGGTGCAGAAAAAATGGGGGATTATCTTCCTTTTTTAAAAGATAAAAAGGTTGCTTTAGTTGTTAATCAAACAGCTTTGGTTGGTAAAAGGCATTTAGTAGATACCTTACTTTCATTGGGAATTCAGGTAAAAGTAATTTTTGCTCCAGAACATGGTTTCAGGGGAGATCATTCGGCTGGTGAAAAGGTATTATCAACAAAAGATGAAAAAACCGGGTTGCCAATTATTTCATTATACGCATCAAACAAAAAACCAAAACCTGAGAATTTAAAAGGGATTGATGTTGTGATATTTGATATTCAAGATGTTGGTGCCAGATTTTACACTTATATATCTACTTTACATTATGTAATGGAAGCATGTGCCGAACTGAAAAAGGAATTATTGATTTTAGATAGACCAAATCCAAATGGGTTTTATGTTGATGGTCCCGTTTTAGATACTGCATTTCGTTCATTTGTAGGAATGCATCCAGTTCCAATTGTTCATGGATGTACAATCGCAGAATATGCCAATATGATTAATGGAGAATTATGGTTAAAGAATAAAGTGAAATGTAAAGTGAAAAATGTTTTGGTTAGAAATTACACTCATGAATATTCTTATAAACTTCCTGTAAGGCCTTCTCCTAACTTGCCTAATATGTCTTCTATTTATTTATATCCAAGTTTATGTTTGTTTGAAGGAACAAATTTTAGTTTGGGAAGAGGCACTGATAAACCATTTGAATGCATTGGAAAACCAGGACTAACAGTTGGGGATTATACCTTTACGCCGATTACAATTCCAGGTGTGGCAGACAAACCTATTCATGAAAATAAATTATGTCGTGGTTTTTTACTTTCTGATTTTGGAAACAATGTAGCTCCGGTAGCTGGCGAATTAAACCTTTC
>JBIPMI010000090.1:0-9727 GCA_044369215.1 Bacteroidia bacterium
AGCATTAATTAACTAAAAAATACTTGTTGAAAATGAATAAGTCTTTGGAAATCTTAATTAGAATTATACATTTGCAGTCCTTTAATTTTGAAGGAAAAATACTGTTCTTAATTAACTATGCGGATGTGGCGTAATTGGTAGCCGTGCCAGACTTAGGATCTGGTGCCGAAAGGCGTGGGGGTTCGAGTCCCTCCATCCGCACGATTTCAATCAACATGAACGTTACATTTGATAAAAAAGATGAGCTAAATGCTAGCATTTCAGTTTCCATCGAACCAAACGATTTCACAGCATCTTACGAAAAAAAGCTTAAGGATTATGGCAAAAAAGCCAATATTCCTGGTTTTCGCGCAGGACAAGCACCAAAAGGAGTAATCGAAAAAATGGTAGGGCAAAGTATTTTACTTGAAGAAGTAAATGGTTTAGCCAGTAAAGGTCTATTCGATTATATCGAAGAAAACAAATTACATGTATTAGGTCAACCTGTAATGTCGGAAGACACTAAAATTGACGAATTAAGCAAAACTGCTTCATATACATTTTCATTTGATATCGGATTGGCTCCGGAATTTGAATTAAATATTTCATCGGCTGATTCATACCCTTTTTATACAGTTAATGTTACTGATGAAATGGTTAATGACGAACTAAATCGTTTACGTAAACAAATGGGTGTTTTAACCGATGTAGAAGAAGTTGGTGAAAATGACATGGTTTATGTTCAGTTAAATGAACTATTAGATTCAGGTGAAGTTTTAGAAGGTGGTGTAAATGCTCCTTCTGTTCCTTTAGCAATTAATACCATTAAAGATGAAGTATTAAATGCCCAAATTCGTGGATTGAAAAAAGGTGAGACCATTAAAGTTAACATCTTTACATTATTCAACCATGATGAAATGGAAATGAGTCATGCTTTGGGAGTTCAAAAACAAGGTGTGCCTGATTTAGGAAAAGAATTCAATCTTACATTAAATGAAATCAAAAGAACAACAGAATCAGAAATGAATCAGGAATTCTTTGATAAAATTTATGGTAAAGATCAAATAACTACTGAAGAAGAACTTAGAACTAAATTAAGCGCTGAAATTAAAGGATATTTCGACCAACAAGCTAATCATTTACTAGAGCACGAATTATTTGATAGTTTAGTAGCTAAACATAATATTAGCTTACCGGATGCAACTTTAAAACGTTGGTTAATAGACAGACATGCTGATAAATTTAACGCAGATAATATTGAAGAAGGTTATATTCCTGAAGCAAATTATTTAAGAAATCATTTATTGGAAGAAAAGATTCTTGTAAGCAATGATTTAAAAATAGACGAAGAAGAAATTCGTAATGCGGCAAAAGCTTATACCATGCAAATGTTTGGTGGATATAATATGGGTAATTTAAGTGATGATATTTTAAATAGCATCATTGAGCCTCAAATGCAAAAAGAAGAATTTAGAAGCAGAATGATTAATGTAGCAGCAAGAAATAAAGTAAATGATTACTTGTTGAATACCATTACCAAAGACATCAAAGAAGTTAGTGTTGAAGAGTTCAATGCAATTATTGCAGAACACAACGGCAAACACCACCACAATCACTAAGATCAGATTATAAGTAAAAGGCCCTGAATTGCAAAGTTCAGGGCCTTTTTTAATCTTTAATATTTGGTTCTAATAAATTTACATCAGTCTTATAAATCCAAATTTGGAATTGGACTTTTTAGTAAGAGACGATAGACAAAAGAAATTGGCAACTTCACCCATTAAACAGATAGAACTTGAACTTTGAATAAGAGAAACTTAAATTAGGTCAAACTTTTAAAGGTATTTTGACGAGTAATAAAAGTTTAATGTAATTTTCCAGTTAAAGCAATGAAAACTTTTTTGGGGTTTCAAGTTATTCAGGCATTTTGGCAGATAGATATTTTGGCACGGCAATTGAAAATTACATGGAAGTTCGAGGATTTTTAAAAACCTCTTCTATATTTGACCAAAGGAAAAACGAATATGAATATTGGAAAAGAATTCCGCAATTACGCGGTAAAACACAAAGGCTTTAGTAGCCTGAAAGTAGATGCTTATATTGAAAGCTCTATGGAGAATATGACCAGAACTGTAATTGAAGAACGTCCGATGAACTTTAGAGAAATCGATGTATTTTCAAGGTTAATGGCCGACAGGATTATTTTCATGGGAATGCCTATTGATGATTATGTTGCAAATATCATTCAAGCACAATTATTGTTTTTAGACTCAATGGATGCAAGAAGAGATATTCAAATGTATATCAATAGTCCGGGAGGATCTGTTTACGCCGGATTAGGTATTTACGATACCATGCAATGGGTTAACCCAAGTGTAGCAACTATTTGTACAGGTTTAGCTGCATCAATGGCAGCTGTGCTCTTATGTGCAGGTGAAAAAGGAAAACGTTCAGCTTTGCCACATGCAAGAGTTATGATTCACCAACCATTAGGCGGAGCCCAAGGACAGGCATCTGATATTGAAATCACCGCACGTGAAATTCAAAAATTAAAGAAAGAATTGTATGATATTATTTCAAGTCATAGCGGACAACCATTTGATAAAGTGCAGGCAGATTCTGACAGAGATTACTGGATGATAGCAGCTGAAGCAAAAGAATATGGAATGATTGATGACGTTTTACTCAAGCATAAACCTGAAGTAAAATAAGCTTAAATAGTTGAAATCACTCCATATATATATTATGGGCATCAGCTGAGAGTTATAAAAAGCAATTCATCACATAAAACAAGGCAGAAAACCGAAGTAAAATTCAGTTTTCTGCCTTTTTTTTAATAGCACAAAATTAACAAATGCGACATTTAAAAGCCTTTTAGTAAGCTGAAAACCTACATAATATAAGAAATTCTTCAAATGTATTTTAAAGAGTACAATTCACGCATTTAAACTATGAATTGTTAATATTACAAAAAATCTATACTAATGGCTGAAATTTTACCACAGAATGTAAATATCAATGATTAAAGGTTTAAAAAAAAATTAAATAGTGTATTGTCAAAATATTGGTATCTAAATATAATAGGGCTTCAGATAACTTCGCAAGTGAACCTTTAATTAGAAATATGGATAGAAATTTTCACAACATCACTAAAATTTGCTTGGCTCTACTTATTATATTATGCAACTCATGTAAAAAGTCGCTTGATAACACATCTGTAAACACAAGCCAAACTAAGTGCACACCAAATAGTCTCCCCGATCAATTCAAAGCAGTTTTTGTTTCAGAGCAAATTCCAAATCAAGTTGAGTCTTCACCAGTTGCAATATTCCAGTTTTCACAAGGAATGAAAACCTATTCAAACACGAATTGCAAAAATCTTCCAAATACTTGTTCAACAAGTTTAAAAATCCAAAACATCAGTGGAAGAAGAATGAAAATTGCCTATACCATTGAATATTTACAAGGAAATAACTTCTGGACATCTGATGGTTATGCTGATATTTTAAAAGACAGTTGTTTTAATACAGGCATTGTTTCTACTAATTGCGGCTGGATTACAGCTGAAGGTTTAAAAGTCATAAAAAAGAGTGCTGTATTTGAATAATTGAAAGCACCTTAAAAGCAAAAAAATGATTGTATCTTTGTTGCTTATATGGCGAAAAAGAAAGAAGATAACTGTTCATTTTGTGGCAGACCAAGAACTGAAGTTGAATACCTGATTGCTGGTTTAGACGCATTAATTTGTGAGAATTGTATATCTCAAGCTCATAAAATAATTAATGAAGACCAAGAAACTCTCTCTAAAAATGATAGTAAAAAGGCAAGTGGATTTAAACTACTTAAACCTACTGAAATAAAGGCCCACCTTGATCAATATGTTATTGGACAGGATGAAGCTAAAAAAGTGCTTTGTGTTGCTGTTTACAACCACTTCAAAAGAATCAATGCGAAAAACAAAAGCAATGAAGTTGAAATTGAAAAATCAAATATTCTTTTAGTTGGAGAAACCGGAACCGGAAAAACATTATTGGCAAAAACATTAGCAAGAATTTTAGACGTGCCATTTTGTATTGCAGATGCAACTGTATTAACAGAAGCCGGATATGTTGGTGAAGATGTTGAAACAGTTCTTACTCGTCTTCTTCAAGCTGCTAACTATGATTTGGAATCGGCTGAAAGAGGCATAATTTATATTGATGAAATTGATAAAATTTCGAGGAAAAGTGATAATCCAAGCATCACCAGAGATGTTAGTGGAGAAGGCGTTCAACAGGCATTATTAAAAATTCTTGAAGGAACAGTTGCCAATGTACCTCCTCAAGGTGGAAGAAAACATCCTGAACAAAAAATGATTCAGGTGAACACACAAAACATTCTTTTCATATGTGGTGGAGCTTTTGATGGTATTGATAAAATGATTGCACGTAGATTACAAACTCAGGCAATTGGTTTTAAGGCTAATGAAATCGAAGAGCTAAAAGAAGGCAATAATTTATTGGAATATGTATCTCAAGCTGATATCAGAACCTTTGGATTAATCCCTGAAATTATTGGACGTTTACCGGTATTGTGCCATTTAAATCCTTTAGATAAAGCTGCTTTAAAAAGCATTTTACATGAACCCAAAAATGCACTGATTAAACAATATCAATACCTATTTGCATTAGAAGGAATTGAACTTGAAATAAAAGAGGAAGTAATTGATGTGATAGTAGATACTGCATTCGACTTAAAATTAGGTGCCAGAGGCCTAAGAAGCATCTGTGAAGCATTAATGATGGATTATATGTACGATGCTCCGGAAAGAAAACCCGGTGATAACATACTGATAATAGATGCGAAAGGTGCAGAAGAAAAAATGAAAGTTATACGATTTAAAAATCATACAGCAGCTTAATTAAAAATCCTACTCAATAAAAGTAGGATTTTTTTTATTGGTGATTTTCTCGAATTGCATTTGAATGTTTAAGCAAATGCATAAACGAAGCTCTTAACAATTCACCCATGTTTTTAGCTTTTGGAAAACGCTGACTATCATAATAAACAGATAGCTCTTGCTTTAATTTTTCGACATGATCTTTGGGGGCCAATTCTTCCTTACACATAGCATCCAATAAGCGAACCAATGGCCATTTAGCAGCTTTCATTCTACTTACCATCATTGCTCTTTCTTCTCTTTGATATTGCTTCATTGATTCCACTGAAATATGCTTCATTCCCAATTCTACATAAGGCAAATTCTGTTTATAAAACTGCGGCAAATAAACATTCTTCTTGCCTTCGTAACATTGTTGATCGAAGTCTATAGCCCTTATTCTGTAATGCACTTCTTCGAAATCTGGTGTAAGTTGAATTACAAAATTACTTGAATGCATATCACCTAATAATTTAATAAAACATCGTTCATTAAATTTCACAAATTCCTTGGCTAAACGAATCGGATTAAAATCGGGATGATCAGCATATAATTTAAGAAAAACATCACCGGGAACACCTGCTATATGTTCTTCAATTAAAGTATCACGGTATACCAAATAAGATATCCGGTTTGGTGATAAAAGATGTTCAAGTTCAAGCCCATAAATCCTTGAGGCATCAGCTTTCTTCACATAAAAATAATCAAAATTGTCATTCATTTTATTGACAACTCTTATTCTAAACGGAGAAGTATTTCCATATAAACAATTATCTATTCTTTCCACAAAAAGATGATCCATCACCTCCATATCACCACCGGCCTTCATTAATGAATATATCTGAAGTAAATTCTTTTGTATCTCATTAAAAATATCAGGCTTGTATATACATGTTTCCCAAAAAGTATCTTTACCTTTTTTATCATAAAGGGTAATTGTTACATCAAAATCCAATAAATCTTTATACTGAAGTTTGATCTTGCTTTCTCTATGATGATGGCGTAAATACTTTCTTAAATGTTCCCCAACCGGAACAGGGATTTTCTTTTTTGAGATTTCAGGCATGCTGCAAATTAGGGATAAAGACAACAAAAAAGTCTGACTAAAAATTTAAACACATGAAACAATCATCCCTAAATTCATGTGAGCTTTCCCAAAATTTAGGAACATAAAAAATAAAAACATATTTTGGCATGAATGAAAACAGAATTAAACAACCCAAAAGTAATTCGTGCCTGGACTATGTATGACTGGGCTAATTCAGTTTTTTCACTGACCATTGCTACAGCTATATTCCCGCCATTTTATGAAAGCGTTAGTAAAGCAGCTTCAATTGCCCAAGGAAATTCAGTAAATGCGCCTTATTATTTAGATATATTAGGTTATAAAATTGTTAATACTGCATTGTATTCATATGCATTATCACTTGGGTTTCTTTTAGTAGCTTTTAGTTCTCCAATTCTTTCTGGAATTGCAGATGCAAGAAAAAACAAAAAGTTCTTCATGCAATTATTCTGTTACCTAGGAAGTTTAAGCTGCATATTGATGTATTTTATGTCGCCTGATACTGTATATCTAGGTATTCTATTGTTTGTATTGAGTTTATTTGGTTTTGGGGGAAGTTTAGTTTTTTATAATGCATTTCTACCAGAAATCGCAAGTGAAGATAAGTATGACGAAGTGAGTGCAAAAGGGTTTTCAATGGGTTACATTGGTTCAGTAATTCTATTGGTCATCAACCTGCTTGTCATTCTAAAACATGATTTATTTTTCCCATATCATACAAAAGCATTTGAACTAAATGCAGCAGGAATGAATATGGCAGATGCTATTCAAACTGCAAAATCATTTTACGAAGTTTTAGCTATCAAACTTAGTTTTGTCATGGTAGGCTTATGGTGGGCAGGATTTGCTCAAATTACTTTTAGAAATTTAAAGGAGGACAAATCAAACATACTTCATATACAAGGAAGTATTTTCCATAAAGGTTTTACAGAAATCCAAAAAGTTTATAAAGAAATCATGTTACCTCATAATAATCGAATGAGAAATTATTTATTGGGGTATTTGTTTTCGAGTATGGGAGTTCAAACTGTAATGTATGTTGCCAGTTTGTTTGGCTCACAGGAACTCAAAATGGAAACATCTGAATTAATTCTAACCATATTAATCATTCAAATAATAGCTATTGGCGGAGCTTATATGTTCTCAAAAATTTCAGGACTAATTGGTAATATTTACACCATACTCATTATGCTTGTTATTTGGATTGGAATTACTATTGCTGCTTATATGGTTAGTTCATCTGAACAATTTTATGCATTAGCAGTGGTTGTTGGTATAGTTATGGGAGGCATACAAAGTATGTTTAGGTCGACATTTGCCAAGTTAATACCGGAAGAAAGCAATGAAACTGCATCTTATTTCAGTTTTTTTGATGTAAGTGAAAAAATCGCAATCGTGCTTGGGACCTTGGTTTACGGCATTTTAATCGATATAACCGGCAATATGCGAACATCTGTATTAGCATTGATGCTGTTTTTTTTAGTAGGTTTGTTTTTCATTTCAAGGATAAAAAACTTTAAAGGACAAACCATTTAAAATGGCAGCAATAAAGGTTGAGATTTTAATTCCATGTTTTATAGACCAATTTAAACCCGAAACAGGTTTGAATATGGTAAAGGTTTTAGAAAAAGCCGGATGTATGGTTCACTATAATCCGGAGCAAACCTGTTGTGGCTTACCTGCCTTTAATGCCGGATACTGGGAAGATTCAAGACAAGTAGCTGAAAAATTTTTAAATGAAATTTCAACCGATAAAAATTTAGTATGTGGTGCCGGTGCCTGCACAGCTATGATTAGAAACTCATACGACTTGCTCTTTCAAAACTCTAGTTACCACAATAAATACAGACAATTACAAAAGAAATCGTTTGAACTAAGTGAGTTTTTAATTGATGTATTAAAAATTGAAAATCTTGGTTCAAAATTTGAGGGTAAAGTTGCTTTTTTTGATTCATGTCAGGCTTCGGAACATTGCAAAATAAAAACACAACCACGTCAGTTATTACAACAAGTTGAAGGATTGGAATTGGCGGAACTACCGAAACAAGGATTGTGTTGTGGATTTGGTGGAACGTTTTCAGTTAATTCAGAAGCCTTATCTGTATCGATGGCTAAAGAAGTAATTGATCAAGTAATTGAAAGTGGTGCAAAATATTTAATCTCTACTGATTATTCTTGTTTGATTCAGATAGATAGTATTTTAAAGAAACAAGGTAATACCGGAATAGAGGTATTGCATATTGCGGATATTCTTGCTTCAGGAATTTAATTAATCAAAATAAATATGGTACTTGTTGTATTAGCTCTGATTGTTTTCGGAGTTTCATTTGCGCTGGCTAAAAATATCCAGACTGCAAAAATCGCCCCTCTTCTTAGAGGATTAGCACTGGTGCTTGCTTTAGTTGGCATTTCTACCGCTTGTTTTAAACAAATAGATGCCGGGCATGTAGGAGTTAAAAGCTTATTTGGAAACATTGAAGATGATGTTTTAGCAAGTGGATTACATTTTGTAAACCCACTTAAAGAAGTAAAAGAGATTGACACCAAAACTCAAAATTACACCATGAGTGGAATACATGATGAAGGAACTAAAGAAGGAGACGATGCCATTCGCGTTTTAACAGCTGATGGTTTGGAAGTAACAATCGACTTAACCGTTTTATACAATGTAAAACCAGACAAAGCTCCATTTTTATTAAGAGAAGTTGGAATTGATTACAGAGATAAAATCGTAAGACCCATTACTCGTACAAAAATTAGAGACAATGCTGTTTACTATGATGCAGTTGCTTTGTATTCATCAAAAAGAGATGAGTTCCAAAACAGAATTTTCAAAACTATTGAAGTTGATTTTAACAAAAGAGGTTTAGAATTAGAACAATTACTTGTTAGAAATATTACCCTTCCACAATCTGTAAAAGGTAGTATTGAAGAAAAAATAAGAGCAGAACAGGATGCACAAAAAATGCAGTTTGTTTTACAAAAAGAAAGACAGGAAGCAGATAGAAAAAGAGTGGAAGCTCAAGGTATTGCAGACTATCAAAAGATTATTAGTAGTGGTTTAGGAGATAAACAATTACAATACGAAAGCATTAAAGCAAACCTGGAATTAGCTAAATCACCCAATACAAAAGTTATTATCATGGGAGGCAAAGGTGGTTCTCCTTTTATTATCGATACAAAATAAAATTATCGAATGGATTTGGTTTATAAACACGATACATTATTAAACTTTACTGAAACTGTTTTCATTAAAAACGGCATGAATAAAGCTGATGCAGAATTAGCTGCAAAAGTTTTAATAGAAGCCGATTTAAGAGGGATTGATTCACATGGTGTTGCCAGATTAAGCGGATATATCCGACTAAAAAATGCCAATAGAGCCAACATGAATCCTCAATGGAAAATCATTCATGAAACGCCATCAACAGCAACCATTGATGCTGATGCAGGTTTAGGTCTTGTTGTTGCCAACAAAGCCATGGAAGTAGCTATTCAAAAAGCAAAAGATGTTGGAACAGGCTGGGTTGCTATTCAAAATTCTAACCATTTTGGAATTGCTGCAGCTCACGCCATGATGGCTTTGGAGCACGATATGATTGGATTTGCAATGACAAATGCGAGTCCATTGGTAGCACCTACACATTCTAAAGAAAGAATGTTAGGAACCAATCCCATTTGTGCTTGTTTTCCAACTAATCAGGAATTACCCTTTGTATTGGATATGGCAACTAGTGCCGCTGCAAATGGAAAGCTTGAAATTG
>JBIPMI010000377.1:0-2861 GCA_044369215.1 Bacteroidia bacterium
GCGGCTCCCAAAAGGAGCCGCCGTTTTTATTAATCATAAATGATTTTATAATTCAAATCCATAATAACCTTTTGAGCCATTTGGGTTGATTCCAACTAAGAACACAACTCCTTTTTTGTTTTCAAGACTGTTTTTTACTTCTGAAACACTTCCTACTGGTACTTTATCAATATGTGTTAGAACAAATCCAACAGGGATTCCTGCTTTTTTCAATGCACTTTTATCGCTTAGACTTTTTAGTTTTACACCTGAGGCAATTTTTAATTTTAATCTTTCATCTCTGCCAATGGTTTCAAATTCACAACCTAAAACTTTATTGGTTTCAACCTTTTCTGTTTTTGTTAAAGTTGTTTTTCCGTCTTTACTTTTTAAGGTAACAACATAATCCATGTTTTTACCTGAACGAATAATTCCAACCTTTACTTTATCACCAGGACTTTTCTTTCCTACTTTCTCTTGAAGTTCATTGGTACTATTTACTCTCTCATCATCAATAGCAATAATGATATCTTTATCTTTAAGTCCTGCAGCTTCAGCAGCGCTATTTTCTGTCACCTTAGCTATAAATACACCTTTAACATCACTTAAACCTTCCTTATCAGCTAATTCACTTGTAACATCCTGGATTTGTACACCCAATAAACCTCTTTGTACTTCACCATATTTTAACAAATCATCTACAACTTTTTTCATCAGGTTTACCGGAATTGCAAATGAATATCCAGCAAATTGTCCTGTTTCACTAGCAATTGCAGCATTGATTCCAATTAGTTTTCCATCTGAAGAAAGCAAAGCTCCACCGCTATTTCCAGGGTTTACTGCAGCATCTGTTTGGATGAAAGCTTCAATTGCATATTGTGTTTCAGGATTACCCGGATCTCTAAGAAGATTTAATCCACGCCCTTTTGCACTTACAATTCCTGCAGTTACAGTAGAAGTTAAATTAAATGGATTACCTACAGCTAAAACCCATTGACCCACTTTAACTTCATCTGAATTTCCCTGAACTGCAAAAGCTAAATTTTTCTCTTCAATTTTAAGAAGAGCTAAATCTGTATTGCGGTCTTTGCCAAGTAATTCAGCTGAATATTCTCTTTTATCATTAAGAATTACTTTGATTTTTGTTGCACCATCAACAACATGGTTATTGGTTACGATATATCCATCAGAAGAAATAATTACACCTGATCCGGAACCACCTCTTGGAATGTTTGGTTGCATTCTAAAACCAAAATCTTTGAAGAATTCATAAGGATCTCCTTGCGAAGATTCATTATTTCCTTTAGATTCAATCGTAGTTATGATATGAACCACTGTAGGAGTAGCTAATTCAGCCACCGCAACAAAATCCGGTCTGTCAGGTTCTGCTGCAATACTGGCATATTTAGCTAAATAATTTTGGGTAAAAGTAGCATCACTTTTCTTGTCGAAGAAGTTTGTGATACCAACAGCAGCCAAGCCTCCCAGGCCTGCCACCAAAAGAAGTGTCAACACCTTTTTCATATTCGTTTTTTCTATATTGTTTGTTTTAATTTCCATTTTTCAAATATTGTTCCAAATAACAAAATGTCAGTTGATAAAAAAATACTCTCCCCGAATTCACCCCTTATGCCTTTGAATCGGAGAGCGTAATTCGAACTATTTTTAGTTTTTCCCCTTAAAAAAACTCAAACCCAAATTATGCATTGGAATACGTAATGAGGGTCAAAAGACCAAAGAAATTGGCAGTTTCCTGAGTAAAGCATACTAAACTAGTATGTTGCATGAGGGAAACTGAGTTTACGTCCAATTTCAAAGGTATTTTGCTCAGTAATAGAAAATCTAATGCATCTTCTGGGTAAAATAATTCGAACATGTTAATAAACGGCAGAAATGATTTAGTTATTTTGCCTATAATTTAGCAAATTCGCCGCTTCTGTAAGCATATGCACCTCGAACCAGAAAAATATCAGTACATTTTCGAAAAATACCTTCGTGGTGCTTTAAAAGCAGATGAAGTTTCAACTTTTTTAGAGAGGTTAGAAACTGATGCAGAATTTGCACTGGAATTTGAACGATATAAAACCAATAGAGATTTTATTTTAAAAAGGGAATTAGAGGAATATGAAAAGCCTTTAATTACTACCTCTGCTCCTAAAAACTGGGGTTGGGTTTATTTAATCATTTCTATTTTTGGTTTTGTGTTGATACTTGATTATTATATCAACACCAATTACGACAACGCACTTGCTGAAAGAAGAAAGGCTTTCTTAAATAGAATCAATATTTTTAAACATACACCAGAAGAACCCAAGTCTGATTCAAAGGAAATTCAAACAAAATCGAATCCAATTAAGTCGCAAAGTGAGATATTGACTTTACCTCAAGATAGCATGGAATTAGATACTGAGGAATTGTTTAATAAATCAGATGAGTTGTTAAATGCACAATTAAATCCTATTGAAGAGCCTGAGAAGATGCCAATTCAAAAAGATGAAATGTTGGCTGATTCAATATTTAGTTCCTTCTCTCAACTAATTTGGGATGAAAAGATAAAGGCTTTATCAAATGCAACAGATTCTGTTTTAACAGATAGCGCAATTTTTGTTTTAACACAAAAAAGCATTTTAAGAAGAACGAATACTAAATCAAAGCCCTTATTTGTTGAGTTCTGGCAATCTCCTGTTAAGTTTATTGGATACCGCTACAATGGTAGAAAACTGATTGTTTATGGCCTAAATCCAGAAGAATATATCATGTTTTTATACAATGATTTAAGTGCAACTCATAGCATGGTTTATAAACAAATCATACTTCCATTAATTTCAGACCAACAATTTCATAAATTAAATTTCAAGTGAGAATTAGTTTTTTCAAATACC
>JBIPMI010000091.1:0-9688 GCA_044369215.1 Bacteroidia bacterium
ACAAAGAAGAACCAGCCTCCAATTTGACACAACCAATATAAATTACTTTTCTTCATGTTTGTAAAATCAGCATAAAAGTAGAGAAAAAGAAGAGTAAGGGTTATTAAAACTTACATAAGAGGGAAAGTAAATTTTTTTTAGGGAAATTAGAGTGATGGCAAAAAAAAAGGCGGCCAAAGGCCGCCTTCATATTGAGAGTCTTTGCAATTATGCCAGTACAATCACTTTGTTGTTTAATACTTCAACCACACCTCCGGTAATAGAAAATTCTTGTTTACCATCTTTTGATTGAACAGTGATTTGGCCTTTCTCCAAACTTGAAATCAAAGCAGCGTGACCATTTAAGATCTGAAACTTTCCTTTACTACCAGGTAAAGTTACAGAATCAACATCTCCGCTGAATAAATTTTTGTCTGCTGTTATGATATCTAATTGCATCGTATGATTTCTTAATTGTTGATTACTTAGCTTCTGCTAATAATTTTTCTCCTTTAGCAATTGCTTGCTCAATTGTTCCTACCAAGTTAAATGCAGATTCTGGCAAGTGATCTAATTCACCATCCATAATCATGTTAAAACCTTTGATAGTATCTTCAATTTTTACTAACTCACCTTTTAAACCTGTGAATTGTTCAGCAACGTGGAAAGGTTGAGATAAGAAACGTTGTACACGACGAGCGCGAGATACAACCATTCTGTCTTCTTCACTTAACTCATCCATACCAAGAATGGCGATGATATCTTGTAATTCTTTGTAACGTTGTAAAATTGATTTAACTTTTTGTGCGCAATTGTAATGCGCATCACCTAAGATATCTGCAGTTAAAATTCTTGAAGTAGAATCCAAAGGATCCACCGCAGGATAAATTCCTAACTCAGAAATTTTACGATTTAATACTGTAGTAGCATCTAAGTGAGCAAATGTTGTTGCAGGAGCCGGGTCAGTTAAGTCATCCGCAGGTACGTATACCGCTTGTACTGAAGTAATTGAACCACGTTTTGTTGAAGTAATACGCTCTTGCATCGCACCCATTTCAGTAGCAAGTGTTGGTTGGTAACCTACCGCTGAAGGCATACGACCTAATAAAGCCGATACTTCAGAACCTGCTTGTGTGAAACGGAAGATATTATCTACGAAGAAAAGGATATCACGTCCACCTGATTTTTCATCTCCATCACGGAAATATTCAGCAACTGTTAATCCAGATAAAGCCACACGAGCACGTGCTCCAGGAGGCTCATTCATTTGACCAAAAACCAAAGTTGCTTGAGATTTTGCTAATTCATTGTAATCAACTTTTGATAAATCCCATCCACCTTCTTCCATGCTGTGAACGAATTCTTTACCATATTTAATTACTCCTGATTCAATCATCTCACGAAGTAAGTCATTACCCTCACGAGTACGCTCTCCAACACCGGCAAATACAGACATACCATCGTATGCTTTTGCAATATTGTTGATTAACTCCATGATTAATACGGTTTTTCCTACACCCGCGCCACCAAACAATCCAATTTTACCACCTTTTGCATATGGCTCAATTAAATCGATTACTTTAATACCTGTATATAAAGGCTCAGCTTGAGTTGATAAATCTTCAAAACGAGGAGAATCACGGTGGATGGCACGACCCGGTCCATCACTAGTTACGGTTTTCATACCGTCGATAGCCTGACCTACAACATTGAATAGACGACCACGAATTTCTTCACCAACCGGCATTGAAATTGGGGCATCAGTTTGGTGAACATGCATACCGCGAACCAATCCGTCGGTACTGTCCATCGCTACTGTGCGCACCATGTTTTCTCCTAAATGCTTTTGACATTCAAGAATAATTTTAGTTCCGTCGGCTCTATCGATGTAAAGGGCATCATAAATTTTGGGAAGTTTACCACCTTCTGTGGCGAAACTTACGTCAACTACTGGGCCAATTACCTGAGCTACAACTCCTGATTTAGACATAGTTATGTTATTGTTTATGGAAAAAATAGTGCCGCAAAATTAGGCTTTCCCAGCTAAATTCAAATCTTTTATTCAGCTATTTTAAGATAATTCTTAATTTGTTTTAAAATATCAACTAAAATCATTGTATATAATCCTATAAACCAATTCCTTAAATAAATTAATTTAAAAATAACTTACTTTAATAAAATATTGAAAATCAAAAAAAGAAAATTTACTTAAAAATGATTCAAAAAGAGTTTTACCTGAAGGATGATGTTGTAAAGATTGCCAAAGATTTACTTGGAATGGACTAATCTTTTGTAAATAAAGCCTTTAGTTCAGTTGCATCATCAGGATTCATTTTACCAGCTAAAATCAATCGTAACTGTCTTCTTCTTAATGCTCCATCAAATCTCTTAGTCTCTTCTTCTGTTTCCGGAACCAAAGAATTAACTGTTACAGGTGAGCCATTCCTATCTAGAGCAACAAAAGTATAGTAGGCTTCATTACTCAAAAACTTTTCACCACTTGGAATATTTTCAGCCCAAACCTTAATATATACTTCCATTGATGTGCTAAAAGCACGCGAAACTTCAGCTTCTAAAGTAACAACATCACCTAATTTGATTGATTTACCAAAACTTACGCTATCGACAGAAGCTGTAACCACAATTTTTTGTGCATGTTTCTGAGCAGCAATAGCAGCAGCAATATCCATCCAATGTAATAAACGTCCACCCATTAAATTATTTAACGTATTGGTATCATTTGGCAAAACCATTTCATTCATCACTGTTCTTGATGCAGATGGTTTCTTTTCTATTAAGTTATTTAGAATCATGGTCAAATCTTGAAGGGCAAAATTAACCCTACTATAAAGACTAACCTAACAAATATTATATTGTTTTGAAAATTGAAACTATCAATATATGTCAATTTAATATTGAGAATACTAATACTATCCAAAAACCAATCTGAACGTAGAATATATTTAAGCTAAAAGATTTCAATAAAACATAAATATATTTTAAACTTTAAGTGGTCAATTCTTTCTTGAGAATTAAGTCAGATTCAATTTCTCCATAGAAAAAAGCTTTTTCTGTACCGGTATAAGCAATACAAACAAAATTTGAAGAATTTAAAATTGTGGAATCTCTCAAAAATTGAGAGAAACTAAAGCTAAGCTGAACAACAATAAATCTATATTTATTCTGATTTGCTGAAAGTGCTTTTAAAACCTGAGATTTTACTTTTAAATCCGGCTCAGATATAAACTGCAATTTGGGTTTAACTTTAAAATGCAAATAATAATCTAAAGCTATTAGTTCAGTAAAAACCGAATCAGAAGGAAAATCTTTCAAAACAAAAGAATTCAACAATTGAAAACTATCATCTAAACTGTGCTTATGAAAATTAGATTTTTCACTAAACCAACGACCTAAATTCAATAAAAACTTAAATATTCCAACCTTCTTCTCCGCGTATAACAATGTATTCTTAGCACGACCTTTATTCCAATATAACTCCAGAGCCTCTTCCAATAAGGTAATACTATGGAGTTCATCCTTGGATAAGTAATTACTTTCAATTATTTGATAAGGTGGATTTGGATCGAAAATAAATCCATATTGTTCATATCGTTCTCTAACCGGAGTACCTTTTAAAAACTTCAAAAAACCCAATTGTAATTCCGGAGCATGCAAGGCGAAAACTTGTTCAAAACTATAAACGATATCATCAAAATAATCTAAAGGTAGACCCACAATTAAATCAAGATGCATTTCAACATCATCTCTTAATTGCAAAATAATATCTCGTGTTTTATCAAAATTCTGCTTTCTACTAACCTCTAAATTTGCCTTTTGATTGACAGTTTGTATGCCTATTTCAAATCTGAATAAACCTTTTGGAACCTTTTCTTTAATGAAAGCTATAATATCAGGATGAACAATATCCGCGGTAATTTCAAACTGAAAAACATTACCTGGCTTATGATTTGCAAGAATAAATTCGAAAATTTTAATTGTAAAATCCTTCTTGATATTAAAAGTTCTATCCAAAAACTTAATGACTTTGCCATGCTGCATTAAATACAAAAGGTTCTTTTCAATTGTATCATGCGGAAGGTAACGAACCTTATTATCTAAACTGGCTAAACAAAACTCACATTTATAAGGACAACCTCTTGAAGTTTCTATATATGCTACTTTGTTCTTTATATCAGATTCCGGTTCGAATTCATAAGGATTAAATACAGCGAGCTGCTTTAAATCAAAAGATTCAGCACTTGGTATATAAGTAATATTTGAATTTTCATCTTTATAAACCAAATTAGAAATGCCAATCGGTGATAAATTTTGATTCAAAAATGCTGCAAAAGGAATCTCCCCCTCTCCAACAATTATATAATCAACTTCATTTAGTTTAATGATATCATTCCAGTCATAACTAACTTCAGGTCCACCGAGTAGAATTTTCGCTTGAGGATTCAATGATTTTATTATTCGAGCTACTTCGAGAGTTTGAGTGATATTCCAGATATAACAACTAAAAGCAATTACATCAAATCGAGAACAGGCTGAAGCAATTTCAGCAGCTTCTTCCTTTATGGCAAATTCTTTCCATGATAAACCCTGATGGTGTTTATTTAATCCGTATAAAAGTCGGATTGCCAAATTCATATGAATGTATTTGGCATTAAGAGTTGTTAGCAGTACTTGCATAAAGTCAGGTGCATCTAAAGGGATTCGAACCCCCATCTTCAGAACCGGAATCTGAAATTCTATCCATTGAACTATAGATGCAAATTTCCTTTTAAAAGGGCCTCGAATATAGCAACATATTTATAAGCTTGGATAGAAAAGGGCAAAAAAAAGGGGAGACTTAAAATAAGCCTCCCCTTTTTAGGAAATAAAAATTATTGTTTAATCAATGGCTTGTAAATGCTTACATCACCAATTTCAACTTTAACTAAGTATGAACCTGCTGAACCGAAGAAACTTTCATCAAGATTCAAATCGTGAGCACCACCAACTAATTTTCCTAAATCAGAAGATTTAACAACACGACCTAACATATCAATAACAGAAACTTTAACATTTTCAGATTGCATTGTTTCGAAATGAACATTAGTTGAAGTGTTAAACGGGTTTGGATAAGCAGATAAATTGAATTTAGCTGCTAATTCTTCTTGAACACCCACTTTACATTCTACACGCACTGCAAACGTTTTAGTTACGATACAACCACTTACATCTTCAATTGTAACTGAGGCATTGAATACTCCTCTGTCATTGTATGTAAATGTAGGTTCAGGCTGATTAGATTTAGAACTATCCTTATCACCAAATTTCCAAGCATAGCTAATAGCACCCGGGATATTTGTTTTGAATTTCAATTTAGAACTGTAATCACAATAAGGGAATAATTGTTTGTCTACATACTGAGTATCTACTGATAATGCAGGAGCAGCACTTACTACCATACCTTGAGTTTTTGAATCCTTACAACCACCATTTACAGTAGTTACAGTTAATTTCAAATTATAACTACCGGCAGATGTATAAATAAATCCACCAGGGGCGCAAGCAACAGCAGTATTACCGTCACCAAAATCCCATGCACAAGTGAATTGGTCACCATCAAAAGTATAAGAGTTGTTAAATAATTTAACTTCATTGTTCACACAAACTTCAGGAGCAGGAGTAGCGGTGAATACTGCAACCGGAGGATAATTAATAGTAATATCTCTTCTAACTGAATCACGACATCCGTTCAATTTGTCAATAGTTCTTAAAGTAACAGTTCTTGTGCCTGTTGCAGTGAAGATTTTGTTTGGAGTTAAATCGGCAGAGAAGCTATTGTCACCAAAATCCCATGCGTAATCAATATTTTGAGTACCACCACTGAAAGTAGTTGTATTAGTTAAATTGATAAGCTGGTCCTTACAAGCATTTGTGAAATTAAATCCGGCAAATGGTCTGTCGTTAACTGTTACAGCTTTAACAACTGAATCAACACAACCAAAATTAGATATAGCTTTCATTGTTACAGAGAAAGTACCTGTTGCCGGGAATCTATAGTTTGGAGTAGCACCTAAACCAGTTTGACCATTACCCCAATCCCACGTAAATCCAACAGAACCGGATTGAATGGTACTAGAGTTTGTGATAGGAACTGCGTTACTAAAGCAATGAGGAGTTGTATTAAAGTTCGCAGTAGGTTTAGCAAACACATAGTATTGTTTAGATACTGTATTAGAACAACCACTTGAGTTAGTAACTGTTAAGTTAACTGCATAAGTAGTATCAAATTTAGGGAAATTGAATCTTGCTGATTCTCTGTTATCAGTTTTGTTACCAGGGAATGTCCAAGCAAATACAGAACCAGCAGGTTGTGTTCCGGCAGCAAATAATGTTGAATCATTCGCACATGGCGTAGCTGATGTAAACTCGGCAGATGGAGCAGGTAAAATAGTTATTTGTTGTTCTTTAATTGAAACCAAACCATATCTATCTGTTAAGAATAATCTTACTGTATATGTACCAGGAGTTGTGTAAATTTTATCAGGATTCAAACCTACTGAGGCTGTATTATCACCAAACTGCCATGAGAAATTGAATGGGAAGTTTATTAGTGGTCTAATAGAAGGTTCAGCTGTAAATGTTAATTTACTCAATGCACATTTATTTCCTGTTGGAGACACATTAAAATCCGCAATTGGTGGAGTAGCAACACGGAACGAACGGAACATTACAGAATCACAATAAGAATCTAATAATCTATAAGTAATTGTAAACTGAATGGTTGTATCTAATTGAGCCGCATTAGCAAAAGCTCTGATATAACCATCGTTTGAACCTACAGGATTAACAACTGTGAAATTAGAGAAAGGCTTACTAGGATTAGAAGTTACATTAGCTGCAGTTACCGAACTAACTTCCCATCTTGTTCCATAATCGGCATTGGTAAAGAAAGCAGGAGGAACAAATTTGTAAGTAATTGTATCTCCAATTTTAAATCCATCAGGATTGTTATTATCACCTGCATTATAAGAACCAGAGAAAGGAGTTCCGGCAACGATAAAAGGACCATTATAGAATCTATTAACAACAACAGTTACAGTGTCTAACATGTAGTTACCGCATGAAACTTGTCCTGCATTAAATCCGGTTCCATTTACAGTAGAGAATGTATTTCTAGCATAAACAAATGTTCTGAAAGTATCAACAGCAGGAGCAAGAATTCCAATATTTAAATTAGTACCATTACCATTTCTTAAAGTAATAGGATTTCCTGTTTCAGCATTGAAAGCAGTGTAATTAAACCTTGTATTAGAATTCGGAACTGTTACAAAAATTGAATCTCTGAAACATTGTGAATACATTTTAGGAGTAAAGTTTTGATTTTGGTAATCATCAAAAATTTCAATATCATCAATTAAGACATTTTGACCACCACCAGCAGCAAAACCTTCGATACCAACTCTTAAACCTGGTAAGCCTGCAAATTCAGCTAAACATACCTCACGAACATCCCAACCCGGGAAGTTAAAGGTACCAGCAACATCTGGTAATCTTCTTACTGATTTTAAAGGAGCGGTAAAGAACCCACCACCAAATGTTACACTAACTTGGATTGAGTCGTTTTTAGTAGGATTATCACTGTTCTGTGAAACTCTGAATCTTAAAGTTGGGCTTTTTAAGTTTGTGAAATCCAAACAAGGAGACACCATTCTAGCAGAAGAACCCGCTGAATAAGTAGAAGCTCTAAACATTGCTGCTTTGACTCCTGAGAATGAACCTAGTGGTGGATTTGAAACTGATCCAAATGCACCCAATTCCCAGTTTGCATTACCATTTGTAGTTTGAACTGTCCAGATTGGATTATTTAAACCTTCAAAGTTATTTGTGTAAGGGAAATTAGTAATACTGATATTTAAAGTATCCCATAATTTAAACATTGGTAAGTAACCAATATTTGGTGGGAATTTAAAATCACGTCCAACTACTCTGTATTCTAATAAAGAACTACCAGGAATACTTGGGAATGCATAGGTTCTCAAAGTACCATTATTAACTGATGCTTGTAATGGAGTAACCGGACCACCATTTAATTTATAGTATAAAGTATCACCTGCATTTAATCTGTCGTAAATTCTGAATGAAAGAGCAACACCAAATGCAAAACATGAAGTTGCATCTGTTACATTAAAGATTCTTGGAGCAATGCTATCAATATAAGCACCATTATCATATTCATGTGCACCAATTGTAGGATTTGCAAAGTTTCTAGGATTTCCTTGTACGTCACCTGTAACTGTTAAAATAGGGACACCAGAACCATGAATTACAGATGTAGTTCCATTAGAAATAAACAAGTTATTATCAGAAATAAATGGGGAAATGAATGCAATTGAAGATGTATCTTGTCTTGTATAGCCCATTATTTCATACCACTCATTGTAGGCTGTTCTAGTAGCAGTTGCAACACCTGAGGCCATTCTATCACTTAAAGTTGGAACAGGAGCTGATGAAAAGTAGTTGTTATAATTGCTTACTTTAAAAGGATTAATATTACCACCTGTAGCAACGGCATATGCGCTACTTGTTGTGGTGCCACCCATTCTATTTTGGAAAATATTATTTAATGAACTAATACCTCCTATAATAGAAGGGGAAACACCAAAGGCAGCACTAATTGCACCAGAGGTAGTCATTGGAGATGATTGCGCTAAATTGATTGAGTTATAATATAAGTTAACACCAATATCCGGGCTTCCATTATTTCTGATAATTGCGCCAGGAGCAGCGATATATACTCCGAATGGGTTTAATGCAAAGTTTGCATTTGAATTGGAATTGGTTCCCAAAGAAGAAATTCCATAAATCATATTATTAGATAAAGTGATAGCTCTACCCAAATTTGATGAATCTGTTCCAAAATTAACAAAAACACCATAAGCACCACCTGCAAGATTTGATCCAATATTAAAAATTCTATTTCCAACAATATTACAGTTACTATCTAAACCAGTATAAACAGAAGGAATAGTTCCTAATTCAATACCTCTTGGATTAGAAGCTGTTCTCATGCTATTTCTAATTACATTATAAGTAATATTTGACCAAGCCTGACCCATCAAGAAAATACCTGCTGCATCATTAGAACCACCAAAGAAATCTGTTTTAACAGATCCACCAGGTGCAGTATTACCGCCAATTGTATTATTATTAATTGACAAATAAGTATCCATTGAATCTCTTCTGCTGTAACCTCTCAAATAAATACCATAATTAACACCACCAATAAAGTTATTGTCGATAGTTAAATTATCATTTCTACCAAACGCAGCATTTGAAGGAGTAACTAAACCACCAGAATAAATACCTGCGAAAGTATTGATTGCAGATGTAGTAGAATTTCCTAAAATATTACAATTCTTAATAGTGATATTGGTTGTATTAGGTCTTGCATTTGTGATAGGATCTGCACCACTAATAATATCAATTACTTTATTATTTGCTGCGGTAAATTGAGCAGGGGCCTCAAATGTTAAATCTCTTGAATTAGTTCCACTATTTGAACCATCAATTGTGAAAAATTTAGCCCCACTAATTCTCAGGATTGATGCATTTTGTAAAGCTGAAGTTGGAATTGTATTTGTAATTCTTACTACATCTTGATAACCAGAAGCAATTGTTAGAGTTACGTTTCTGCTTGAATTCATTCTTGGAT
>JBIPMI010000378.1:0-2818 GCA_044369215.1 Bacteroidia bacterium
TCGATGACAATAATTTACAATGGTCAGCTTCTGTTTATCCAAATCCATTTAGCAATGAATTGAATTTAAAAGTTAGTTCATTGGTTGAAATGACAGCTGATTTGAATGTTGTTGATTTATCAGGAAGAGCTATCATGAATATGAATGTTAATCTGAAAAACGGCGATAACTTAATCAACCTTGATCAATTGAGTACTTTAGAAAAAGGAATTTATATCTTAAAACTCAATTCGGGTGAAGAGTCAATTGCAGTGAAATTGATGAAAGACTAATAGGATTTTAAATCGAAGTAAAGAGGCTGACTTAATTAATTTTGAGTCAGCCTTTTTTTTTGAATTAGATTTTCTTAAGACTTAATTTTAAGTGAAGCATGATGTTTTTGTTTTCAATTTATATCCAATAATGGTTTTTAGTAAGTCTTTATTATTACCGTTTTATTTAATTGAATAAAATTGTAATACCCTCAATTTAATACCTACTTTATATTTTCATTTTATTTTAAAAAACCAGCGGCTGCATTGCAGCTTTTTTTATTCCTTGTAATTGATACTTCCCTAAAAATTAACATACAAGTATTGCCCAAAAAATGTAAATTAGTTTTTTAAAGCATTATTCATGAAACAGTTCAGTTTAAACTCTTTGCCCCAGTTGCCTCAAGAAATAAGTGATTTCTTTTTAAACAATTCGATGTCTTTAATGTCCACCTTCAAAAATTTGCTATGAAAAAAGTATTCTATTGGATTTTCTTGTTTAGTATCCTTTCATGTTCAAAAAAAGACCCCTGTGAAGGTGTTGAAAAAATTCAGATAACTGGATACAAAAACTTAGATGAATCACAGAAACAACTTATGCCATACCAGGGCAATGAAACTTTATTATTTATAAGTAATAAAGGAGATACGGCCCTACTTAAAGGAACCGGAAATCGACAAGAATACCGTAGATTAAAACTTAGTGGAAGCGGATTTAACTGTGGAGAAGAGCACTATGATTCATACCAATTTCTTGCAGCTGAATACAATGGAGATAATCCCAAGTTTAACCAATTGAAGATTGAACTTTTCAAAGGATATGCAAATGAAACTTCTTTCAATTTTTATTTTAATGAAAATAGAGGATATTACGTAGATTTATGGGATGGTTACAACGTAGAATTCATGAATAATCAAAATATTTTACCTTACAAGGTTTATTTTAGAGGAGATTCAGTCATTGCAAAAAGATTATTTTGGGGTAATTTTTTAAAAAATTACGATTATCCTTGGTTAATTTATATTAAAGAAATTGGAATTATTGGATTTCAAATTGATTCTTTAAATACATTTATGTTAAAATAAAATGAAGACTTATTTAACTATTTTTGTTTTATTGATTTTATCTAATGCTAAGGCACAAGATAATTCTAATGATAATTGCTGTCAACATGAAAAAAAGGTCCCAAATGAGTATATAAGTAGTAGACATACATACCAAGAAGTAGGTGAAGTAGATCAGCATCCTTTTACAATGTTTAATAAAGATAAACTTGGATGGAATTTGACAGGGGTATTAAGTGAAATTCGAAATAGAATACTGAATACACCATTTAAAGGGGATACATTCATAAAAGCAACAGATGATTATGCAATTATTTACAGAGACATCTATGTTAGTATAAAAGATAAACCAGGGCCAAGTACTTGTAATTATAATAGTGATTGTGATCATGCCAAATGGGTTAAACAAAATGCTTTTCTTGCCCTAATTGGTTTAAGATATCGTTGGATTTACGGTATGAAAGACACTTTTGAGTTAATAAATAACCAATCTGAAATTGATTATTTTGCAAATAATGCAAAAAACGGATTGAGTGATTTAAATCCAGAAATTATTTCATGTTATGGAGGGGAGGATTGTACAAATGTTCACAAAAAAGCTTTTGATTTAATGCAGTATTTGCAAGCTTATGATTTGCTAAAGGCAGGGGGATTCATACAAAATGAAGAAAATTTAACCGATTGTGCCCCTAGAAATAAGTTGAGAGAGTTTTCGAAAAATTTATATGTTGAATCAAATAATATCATCAACTCCCATACAGGTTGGAAAAGAAACCATGGAATTATTTGTGCGAGTGTTTTAGGAATGTCTGCAATTGTTTTGAATGGAGCTGGGGCTAGTAAATTTAGATATAGGTATAGGCCTTATAATTGGCATAGACGAGCCGAAGGAACTCAAGGCGGTAGAACTTGGTTAGGTAGAGGAGAAGATGGACTTGAGGATTTATTTTTTGTAGGTAATCGGAATAACTTTCTTGGCGTTCAAAATTGTCCTCAATCTAGTCCTGATGGCAAATCTGGATTTGCAGAAGGTCCTCATTATTTTGCATTTTCAATGAGAGCTTTTCTGCCATTTGTACAAACAAAGAAGAATTTCTTACCTTATGACAACTCTTATTTAAAGTTAGAGAAGTACCAAAACATAATTAAATGGTTTCAGAATATATTAAATCAGGACGGAATTGCGCCAACTTATGACAATTCAAAATTAGACCAATTCAATATATTAGGCATACTTGGTGATTCAAAATATCCTGGACCAATGCCACCTTTATTTGAAAACGTAGGGAATGTTGATTTGTCAATTGATTACATTTTAGCTCAAGGTTCAGATGCCCCAATTTCAAAGGAAGATTATTTAAATCCAGAATCTGGAAATATAATTTTAAGAACAGAAACAGAAAACTCAAATTATACATTCCACATGCTTGCAGAAAAGGATTTTGCAATTGACAAGCCAGACCGAGATGAAGATAATACGCACGAAGAGAAAGACCTAGGTA
>JBIPMI010000379.1:0-2812 GCA_044369215.1 Bacteroidia bacterium
ATCTGCTATTAAGCTCTACAGGCGATATCATTTTTGAATTAGATGAAGAATCAGTTTGTATTCGAGTTTGGCATGCAAAAGAGGTTGAATTGATTGATACCATAGATTTTTTTATTGGTAAAAAGCTCAAAGAACTTTTTGATATTCCTTTTAAAATTAGATTATCAGATCAGTTTGATCAGGTTCTTAGAACAAAACAATCGAGAGTATATGAATACAGTCATCCCTTCAAAGGAAGTTTAAAACATTATAGCTGTAAAATCAGGATTATCGATACAACAGGTCCTGCAAGAATAGCAGTAGTTTTAGAAGATATTTCAAGTAGAAAAGAAATTGAACTCAGGCAAGCTCGACAAAGTATTTTCCTCAACAAACTTATCGATCATATTCCCTTGGGTATTTATGTAAAAAATGTAAATGATAATTTTGCTTATACCCTTTGGAATCGTGAATTAGAGTTGATGTTTGATTTACCACAATCAAAGGTAATTGGTAAAACAGATTCCGAAATATTCAATAATGATGGTGAGATTCAACAATACATTTCCTCTGATAAATTAGTTGCTGAAACTGCAGAACCGGTTTTAATCAACAAGCTGAATATTAACTTTGGAAATAATAAAATTGTAGCAAGAAACTTTAAAATTCCCATTTTAGATACGAATGGAAATGTAGAATTAATCATTGGTATTCTTGAAAACATCACTGATATAGTTCAGGCTCAACAAAATCTTGAATTGGCCGAAAAGCGCTGGCAATATGCTTTAACAGGTAGCCGTGATGTGGTATGGGATGTCAATATTATTTCGGGTGAAATTTATTATTCTTCTTTATTTAAGCTGATGTTGGGTTATGAGGAAGAGGAAAATCCTTTGCTAATCTGGGAAGAATTAATTCATCCTGAGGATTTCAAAAATACCTGGTTTAAATACCAGCAACACATGAAAGGCTTAACAAGTTATTTTGAAGCTGAATACAGATTCCGCAAAAAAGACAATTCCTTTCTTTGGGTACTTGATAGAGGTCGTGTTGCTGAACGTTCAGAAACTGGTGAAGCTCTTAGAATTATTGGTACTTTTCATGATATTACTTACAAAAAGAACTTAGAAGACCAATTAATTAAGGCAAAAGAAAAAGCAGAAGAGGTTTCTAAAGCAAAAGGTTTATTTTTATCAACCATGAGTCATGAAATCAGGACTCCCATGAATGCTGTTAATGGAATTATTCGTTTATTGATGCAAGATGATCCGGTAACTCATCAGATGGAAAATTTAAAGGCACTAAAATTTTCATCAGAACAATTAATGTTTCTTTTGAATGATATTTTGGATTTTAGTAAAATTGATGCTGGAAAATTAGAAAGAGATGAATGCAATTTTAAACCAGAAGAGCTTTTTAGAAACATTGTACAAACAATGGGCTCTCAATTGGAAGATAAACCGGTTAAACTAAGTCTGAATTTCGAAGGAAATATTCCTCCTTTTTTATTAGGTGATAGACATAGATTGGGACAAGTTCTCAGCAATTTATTATCTAATGCAGTTAAATTTACTGAAGAGGGTAGAGTAGATGTAAAATTCAAATTCCCTGTTCTTAGTGAAAATGATTATCTTTTGTATTGCGAAGTTGTGGATACAGGAATTGGTATTCATGAAGAGAAATTACCTTATATATTTGAATTGTTTACCCAAGCAACAAATGAAACAACCAGGAAATTTGGTGGAACAGGCCTTGGTTTAGCGATATCTAAAAAGCTTGTTGAGTGGTTAGGGGGATTTTTAAATGTTGAAAGTAAATTTGGTTTTGGGACCCGTTTTTGGTTTCAAATTCCTATCAAAAAAGGAACAGATAATTATGCAGAAATAAGAAATAAGGAGAATGAAAATTTAACCTTTAGTCCTCTTCAAAACTTTAAAGTTTTGATCGTTGAAGACAACAAAATGAATATTTTCGTTTTGGAACGTTTTATGAAAAAATGGCAAGTCGATTATAAAATTGCTGAAAATGGACTGTTTGCTTTAGATACTTGTAAATCAGAGAAGTTTGATTTGATACTAATGGACCTTCAAATGCCTGATATGGATGGATTTGAAGCTACAAAAGAGATTAGAATAATGGGCTTAAATATGCCAATTTTCGCATTAACTGCCAATGTGTTTTCAGATGTAAAAGAAAAGGTTTTAGAATCGGGTATGAATGATTATATCAGTAAACCATTTAATCCTAATGAATTGTATTCCAAATTACAAGCTCAACATAAGTTAAAAACAAAAAACGATGAGAGCACTAATCTGACTTTATTTTGATTTTATGAAAAATAAGGTTGAGATAGAAATTGCACCAATTGCATTGGCTATCATGTCAGCATAATCAAAACTTCTATAAACTAAAAAAGTGCCTTGAATAATTTCAATTATGACTCCATAAATTGAACTTATTAAGCCTGCATATAAGTAGTTTTTTTTCCCCCAATTTAATTTTTGAATGCCAACAATGAGACTTAAGCTCATCATGGCAAACATGGTAAAATGTACAAATTTATCTGGTCCAATATCCCAGTTTACTTGAATACTGGGCAGATTGCTCGGATTCATAATACATAGAGTCAGAATGCAAGCTGCCCAGATAATTGCCCATTTAAAGGCGAAAATTATTTTCATTCTTGTGAAATAACTGCCGCAATTCCCGGAAGAGTTTTACCTTCAAAATATTCTAAAAGGGCACCGCCACCGGTACTTACATAACTAACTTCATTTTCGAAACCAAATTTCGCAACTGCAGCTGCGCTATCACCACCGCCAATTAAACTGAA
>JBIPMI010000092.1:0-9594 GCA_044369215.1 Bacteroidia bacterium
GAAAATCAAGTACTGGTCGTTTGGGAATTGATATTCATGCAACAGCCGGTAAAGGGGATGTGGGATTTTGTAATACATGGACATTAGAAATCAGTTGCGCCCAACCGGTAAGAATTTATGCTGGAATGCCTATAGGTCAGCTTATTTATTTTGTGGTTGAAGGAGAAATTGAAACCATGTATAACACGAAAAAGAATGCTAAATACAATAAAAGAGGTGTTAAACCTGTAGAAAGTATGATGTTTAAAAATAAATTTTAACAAAATATTTACCATTATGTCACGTTAAAGCGTGACATTTTTTTTGCATGAAAAATACAAACAGGTCTATTTTTTTCATCATTGCTATTTTCTTTTGGAGTATTCCAGGTTTTTCACAAGAAAAAGTGAAACATACCATAAGTGGTTATGTGAAGGAAAAAGGTAGTGGGGAATTATTGCCAGGTGCAAGTGTTGCTGTTCCTCGATTAAAAACAGGAACTGTAACCAATAACTATGGTTTTTTCTCTATCACAATTCCGAGTGATTCAATTGAAATTTTAGTAAGTTATGTTGGTTATTCTCCAAAAGCATTTAGATTCAATTTAAATGAAGACAAAGAGTTAAACATTGAACTTGAAACAAATAAAAATTTAAAGGAGTTGGTTGTAGTTTCAAGTAAAACATATCAGAAAATTTCTGACAACTCTCGAATGAGTACTATAGAAATTCCAGTTCATCAAATCAAAGAAATCCCGGCCCTTTTAGGAGAAAAAGATGTCTTAAAAGTTATTCAGTTATTACCTGGTGTACAAAAGGGTGGTGAAGGAAATTCTGGTTTATATGTTAGGGGCGGCGGGCCTGATCAAAATTTAATTATGTTAGATGATGCTATTGTTTATAATGCATTTCATCTGTTCGGTTTTTTCTCATTATTTAATGGAGATGCTCTTAAATCAATTGAACTAACTAAAGGTGGATTCCCTTCAAGGTATGGTGGCAGATTAAGTTCAGTGCTAGAAATGCAAATGAAAGATGGAGATAAAGAAACTTTACATGGAGAAGCGGGCATTGGTTTATTGTCTTCAAGATTGGTGCTAGAAGGTCCGATTATTAAGAAAAAATCCTCTTTTCTAGTTTCTGCAAGAAGAACTTATTTTGACATTCTCACATTACCATTTCAACCTGCAGGGGAAAAAGTAGGTTATTATTTTTATGATTTAAACGCTAAAGCAAACTATGAAATTGATGATAAAAACAAACTATTCTTAAGTGGTTATCTTGGACGAGATAAGTTTTATTTTAAATCATCTTATGGAAACGGAAATACTGATATTGGTAAAATGTCGTGGGGAAATGCAACAGGTACATTAAGATGGAATCACTTGTTTAACGGAAGATTGTTTAGTAATACTTCACTTGTTTTTAGTAATTATGATTTTGGAATTGGACAGGAAGCCGATTTCGATAACCAAAAGTATAAATTAGAATATTCATCCGGAATAAGAGATTTATCACTGAAATATGATTTGGATTATAGGCCATCGCCAATGCATACTATTAAAGTAGGTGCATTATTTATCAGACATATTTTCACGCCATCTGCTGTTGTTTATGTCGATAATTTTGCAGGAATAAATGAAAACAAAAAAAGTCAAATTGGTTCATGGGAAAATGCAATTTATGCTGAAGACGATATAAAAATAGGACAAAGAACAAAGGTAAATGCAGGCTTAAGGGTTTCTCATTTTGCTGCCAATAAAAGTAATTATGTAAATTTAGAACCTAGATTTAATGCACTCTACATGATTAAGTCTGATTTATCAGCAAAAGCATCATATGCAGTAATGAATCAATATGTTCATTTATTAACAAATACAGGATTAGGTTTGCCAACAGATTTATGGGTGCCGGCAACAGATATTTTAAAACCACAAAATAGTTGGCAAATTGCAGGTGGTTTTGCTAAAGATTTTATTGATAAAGAAGTTTTATTAAGTATTGAAGGATATTACAAGGAATCGAAAAATGTAATATCCTATAAGGAAGGAGCAAGCTTCTTAGAAGTAACAGGTGATGCTTCTGCAGAGCAAAGCGAAAATTTTAACTGGGAAGATAACATTACAGCAGGAAGAGGATGGAGTTATGGTGCTGAATTTCTTCTTCAGAAAAAAACCGGAAAATTTTCAGGTTGGATTGGTTATACTTTATCATGGACACAATTACAATTTGATGAATTAAATTTTGGTAAGAAATTTTGGGCAAGATACGATAGACGTCATGATATTTCTCTTGTTGCTATTTGGAAAATAAGAGAGATGAATGATGATAGAAATGGGATAACTTTAAGTGGCACCTGGGTTTATGGCACTGGAAATGCAATTACAATGCCAGTTGCTGAATACAATTCTCCGGTTCATAGTCCGGGTATTTCAAATGGAAACAATTTTTTCGGAAATTATGTATCTCAATATACAGGAAGGGGTGAGTTTAGAATGGCACCATATCATAGAATGGATTTAGGGCTACGAATAACAAGAAAATTCAACAAATACAATCGAACAGTTGAACTTAGTATTTATAACTTATACAATAGGTTCAATCCGTTTTTCTATTATATCGGTTATGAAGATTCTTTTGGATTTGGCTCATCCCAAAAAAGAGTATTGAGACAGGTTACTTTATTTCCATTGATTCCAAGCATTTCTTATCATATTAAATTTTAAAACATGAAACATCTGGTTAAAATAATTTTTTTATTAGTTGGTTTTATTTTCGTTTCATGCGATAAATTGGTTACAAACATTGAACCACCAAAAACGCAAAAGGAACTCGTCCTTTTTGCATTCCTTTCTCCAGAGGAAACTACTATTTCAGCAGAGTTGTCATATTCAAGTCCTGTTTTTGGAACTGATAATTTTGGGGAAGTTGATTACATTTCAAATGCCTTAGTAATAATTAGTAATAATGAAGGAAATTCGGATACATTAGTTTATAACTCAGTTAATAAAGCCTATGAATGTCAATCTGCATTTAAAATTGAACCAGGAAAAACTTATAAAATAAAGGCATCTTATGATGACAAAAGTGCTGAAGGTACGACATCTGTACCCGATCAACTTGTCCTAATTGATACGATTGAAGTTTTAAAATCAGTTGGTTCACAAGGAGAAAGTAGAATTAAAATAAAAACAATTTGGGATGACCCAGGATTGAAAGGCTTGTACTACAGAACCTATAATGAACAAGAATATAGTTTTGGACCCGGAGAGAAATCAGCTTACGAAGTTTGTTCTGAGTTTATTTCAAATTCGGGTAAGGAAAACAAAAGACTAAATAGTATTTGTGAAAGTTCTTATTTTAGTGATGGGGGTTCGGGTTCAAATTCAATTAACATATATTTACTAACTACAGATATTCATTACTATGAATACAGCAGAAGAAGAGTAAATTATTTTGGTGATGACCCATTTTCTGAGCCTGTTCCACAGTACATGAATGTAAAAGGTGGATTGGGAGTTGTTTCATCTTTTAGAAGAACAAAAAATCAAATAAAGCCATAATTAAGGATTTTCTGTTCTTAATTTATGTAAAACAAAGTGCCAGAGTACAATGCCGGCACTAACCGAAACATTTAAGGACTTTTTTTCTCCGAATTGTGGAATTTCTAAATGATTCTCACACAAGTCTAAAACTTCCGAATTTACACCATCTACTTCATTTCCAAGGATAAGTAAATAATTCTTGGAAATATTAGGATTGAATAAGTTAAGTGAAACACTCAAGGAGCTTTGTTCTATGGCAAGGATTTCAAACCCTTCATTCTTTAATTCATTGATAACTTCAAGTGGATTGTTTTTGTAAGACCACTCAACAGTTTCAGTAGCTCCTAAAGCCGTTTTTTGAATTTCTTTATTGGGAGGACAAGCGCAAATACCTGTTAGCCAGATTTTTGAAACTCCAAAAGCATCAGAACTTCTGAAAATGGAACCAATATTTAATGCCGACCTTACATCGTTGAGTAAAACATGTATCATTTTGGATTGCAAATTAATTTAAAAATTGAATTTTGACTGCGCTAAGAATAGTTTGTAGTTTTTTTATTCAACAATGATTTGTGAAAAAAAGGAGATAAATATGGAGAATTATTTAAAACAGGATGATGAAAACCAAAATTTATAAATTTTTTGTTGAAAATTTATATTAAATGTGTTTAAAATAGGTTGAATAGCTTTTTTATTGTTTTTAAGAGCTGAAATCGAAACTGATACATGTTTTATAGATGAAAATTTAGAATAAATTGTTTTTTTGGAAATGTTGATTGAATGCCTCAAAATGGCACTTAAAATGCAAGTTTTATCGAATAAGTGGAGGAATTTGCGTTGAATATTAATATTGAATGCTTAAATATTTATGATTTGATAATTTAGAATTCTTTTAAAATGAATTAAAACCCTTTACTTTTGCAATAAATAACTATATATGAAATTCAATATGTTACGAAAATCACTACTGCTTGTATGTTCTTTAGCAGTATTTGTTGGCTCGGCTTTTTCACAGGCACCTGAAGCTAAATCAAACAAAAAATTATCAATTGATTTAAATTACGGTATTCCTGTTACATTCTTTTCTATCAATTCAGGATTAGTAGCTATTTATGGTGTAGGAGCGAGATATTCATTTACTCCAACCTTAAGTGTTGCGGGTAAATTCAATTCTTTCGCTTTTGTTAATTCAAATACAGGAAACACAGCGGGACCATTGTCTTCAAATCCTATTGGACCAACAGATGTTTTAAGTTATAATAACAAGTTTCGTAGTATTAATGGATTTGTGCAATACAATTTGCATAAATTATTAGGAATGGACCAAGCAACAAATAGATTTATGCCTTATGCTACTTTTGGCGGAGGACTTTTGATTGCAAATAAGTTTAATTCTGTAAATATTGATGGAACAGGAAATGGCGGCGCAAATTCTAAATTTTCCTATACTTCCAAAATGAGGAATTACCAGTTAGGTGGGGGTGTTCGTTATTATTTAAATTCTTTTGTTGATTTAACTTTAGCTACAGAATATAATTATGTTGAAACCTATTGGTTAGATGGTGCTTACTCTGATAAAAAATTAGATACTTATTTAAATACTTATCTAGGAGTAAACATAAAAATTGGGGCTTCTAAAACTCATAATCTAATAGATTGGAGTTTCAAAGACCAACCGGAAGAAATCAAAGAAGAATTTGATTATTCAAGAATCAGTGCTGATGCACATTTGGGTCTTCCAATTATGTTTACAGGAATAGGTTACTCGCCATCTTTAGGTGGAGGTTTAAGCGGAAGATATTCAATTACAAAGGCATTTTCTGCACAGGCTAATTTGGGTTGGTACAAATACCGTGGAACACAAGAAACAAATGCTGCAATTACAACTCCGGGATATTATGAAAATGATAATATCAAACACTTTAATACCCTAGTTACAAACATGGGATTACGTGTTTTGTTTAATTTGAATCAAATTTCAGAAACACCATCAGAAAGAAGAACTTGGAACCATTATGTAAGTGTTGGTGCAGGAATAAATAATTTTAATCAGGATTTAGAACTGTCTGACAAATCTAAAATTGAAGATATTAAAGTTAGATGGAAAACATCAAGTGCTGTTGTTGGTTACCAAGCTAGAAAGTATATCAACAGTGAATATGATTTTGTAACAGGTGTTGATTTTAATTATAACCAATCATTTTGGTTAGATGGTGCGCCAAAAGACAGAAAGTTAGATCACAGCGTTTATTTATTTGCCGGTGTTAGTTATAAAATTGGAGCAAAAGGCGGTAAAGAATTAATCGACTGGACATATAGTAATTATAATTGGACACAAGAGAAAAAATCAATTCCATTATCTCAAGTTCCGATAATAGATAAACCAACAATTGAAGAGCCAGCTGCTCCAGAAGCACCTAAGGCACCAGAAACTCCAAATGCTCCGGAGCCAGTTGTTGAGACTCCGAAACCAGCTGAACCAGTTATTGTTGAGACTCCAAAACCAGCTGAACCGGTTGTTGTTGAAACCCCTAAGCCAACACCAGCTCCTAACTCAACTCCTGCTCCAAAACCAGTTGTTAAGCCAGTTCCAGCTGAGCCAACAACTCCTTCTCCGGCTTATGTTGCTAGTTCTGAAATTGCTCCTCCTCCAATGATGTATAATGTTATTGTTGCTTGTTATAGCGCTAATAAGGCTAACATCGCTCAATTGGCTAAAGCTAACCTTGAGAAAAAAGGTTATACTCCTAGTTTGTACCAAGATCCTAATTCAAGAATGTTAAGAATGGCATTAATCTCTACAGATAGTAAAGCGGAAGCATTAGAAATTTTGCGTAAAGCTAGAAAAGTTGTTGATGCAAATTCTTGGATTCATTTGTACAATAAACAATAAGTTGTAGATAAAGCCTTAAAAGGCAGTTTTTAGTTCTCATGTTTAGGTGTAAATTAGCAGATATATTTTTGCTAACGCCATCTAAGCATGAGAACTTCTTTTTTTATATTATTTCTATTAGGTTTTTCGCTTGTTTTACAAGCTCAAAAAAAACCTGTCAGTAAATCGAAAGATTCGAAACTGAAAAAACCTGACATGACTGTTCTTGGTGAAGATAATATTTATCTTAAAGCCGGAGCCACCGATTCCAATGAAATTATTCCTCAAGAGAAATATTCTCATTTTGCAGTTGGTGGTAATTTCGGAATTGCATTCTTTACCGGAGATGTTCCTATGGATGCAGCATGGCCTGGTTATGGTGGATTTGCAAAATATTCATTTAGTCATATTTCGAGTATTCGTTTTCAATACCTTCATGGAAAAATTTCAGGTTCTAATGGAGCAAGCGACAAATCTTCATATTTTACTAATGTTCTTAATACATACAGCTTACAAACCGTTTTTAACTTAGGAAATGTTGACTTTAGAAAGAGTTTCCCTCGTAATAATTTCTATTTTGGTATAGGTGGTGGAATTTTAAATGTAAATGCTAAGCATGATTTTCCTGATACAACAAATAAAAATCGCTCATATTCCGGAAATAATTTTTTTGTTCCAATTTCATTGGGAGTTAGAAGAAAGTTAACCAATGCTTTTGATTTCAGCTTGGAATTCAATATGGGTATTAGTGGAAATAATTTATTGGATTTAAATGAAACAGGCGCTCTTCCTGATGCACATGGTTTTGTTTTAGCGGGTATCAATTATAATATTACTTCTAAATCTCGGCCTAAACATATTGACTGGTCGAACCCAGTTGAGAAAATATATAGAGATTTATTAAAAGCAAAACAAGATGCTGAAGCTGCTATGAAAGCCGATGGAGATGGTGATGGAGTTCCGGATGCATTAGATATTGAAAAGGATACTAAAGCTGGTTATAAAGTGGATAGTAAAGGTAAAACTTTAGATAGTGATGGTGACGATATTCCAGATACAATTGATCCGGATCCATATGGTTTTAGTAAAGCTTTAGGTTTGTATTTTCCAACAATGAAACCTGGTGGCAATGATACTTCAGGTAGCACTATTCTTCAATTTAACGATTCAGTTCCTAAGTCAGATTTCGTTGTAATTTCAGAAAGTAGTTATGGTTTACCAACAATTGTTTTCCCTCCTAACGGCTTTACTGTTCATGTTGAACAATATGGTTTGTTACAACAGATTGCCAGAATTATGATTATTGATACAACTGCTTCAGTTTTAATTATTGGACATTCCGACAATAATAAACCGGATATGACTCAATTAACTCTTGCGGAAAAGCGTGCCTTGGAAGTGAAACGTAAACTTTATAGGATATATGAAATTGATGAAACCAGAATGTTGGTATTCTCTGCAAAAGATCCTTACATCCAACGTTATAGCTTAAGTACAGAAGGTCTAAATAGAAAGGTTGAATTTAGAATAATTCGTCCAAAACCTAGAAAATAAAAATTAGTTTAAGGGTAAATTAAAGGGGTGGAATTGTAAAATTCTACCCCTTTTTTGTTAGCTTTTGATCCTAATTTCAATCATTTTTAGATAATATTTCTTCTGAATTTCAAAAAGGATAAAAGAGAAACATAATGTATTAAGTATTGAATTAGTTTGATTGCTTTTCAATTGATTATTGAATTTTCAGATCAAGATAGAGATCCATCTATTTTCAACTTTCAGAGGGATGTCCACTCTATATTTCATTAAAAATCTATAAGGTAAGATATGACCAATTTTATAAATAGATTTAACACATTTTATCTCGCTTAAAACTAGAAGATTTTGTGAGTTGAAAAATGGTTATACAAATAATCTGAATTCTAAATTCAACTGATTTATTTTCAATTAAATTTATGATGTTTTTAATCTTTTTCTTCCCATGGTAATTCTCCTATTCTGTACATAAAACGAGTTATTACTCCTTGCTTTCTCTTAATATATCTGGTAGGTTGATTTGCTTTCCATCTTCTTGGATTAGGAAAACAGGCAACAATCGCTGCAGCCTCACTGGCTTTTAATTTGTTCGATGGTTTATGAAAGTAAAATTGCGCGGCTGCTTCAGAGCCATAAACACCATTTCCCATTTCAATAATATTCAGATACACTTCTAAAATCCTTTTTTTTGTCCAAAGTGTTTCTAAACAAATGGTTACATAAACTTCTAATATTTTTCTAATCCAGCTTCTACTTGGTGTAAAAAATAGATTTTTAGCTGTTTGTTGTGTGATCGTTGAAGCACCTCTTGGTTTTTTCCCTTTTTTTATACTCTTGTTTAAAGAGTCCCAAATTTGTTCAAAGTCGAATCCTATATGATGCAAAAACTTAGGGTCTTCTGAGGTAATGGCTGCTAAACACATGTTTTTGCCAATTTTCTCTATTGGTTCCCAATCTTTTTTTAGGCGAATTGGATCTGGTCCAAATGCTTGTTCAAAAAAACGAACAATCGGCAAGGGTGTAACAGGTACTGGAATTATTCTATAAATAACAATGAAAAACAAGCTTATCTGGAAAGCAAGAAGACTAATTTTCCATAGGAATGACCTAAGGTTATCGAATTTTCTTTTTAAGGCTTTACCTGTTTTTCCCATCATTGCAATTTTATGAAATATTAGGAATTATTTTGGCTCTTTTTTTTATGTAGTTTTACAATGTATTAAATTGTTTCATGTTGCTTAAATCTATTGCTATACTTAGATTTGTTTATAATGAAATATAGAAATTTAGGAAATTCAGGTTTAATTATATCTGAAATTAGTTTAGGAACCTGGTTAACTGCCGGTTTAGGTGTTGAAAAAGAAATTGCATTTGATTGCATGAAATCAGCTTTGGATTTAGGTGTCAATTTTATTGATACAGCTGATATGTATAACAGAGGTGAAAGTGAAATCGTAGTTGGAGAGTTTGTAAAAACCGTTAAACGTGAAGAAGTTGTTTTAGGAACTAAAGTTTTTGGACCAATGACAGATCATTGGATGACTCAGGGTCTTTCTCATCGCCATATTAGAAATGCATGTGAAGGTTCATTAAAAAGACTTCAAACTGATTATATAGATTTATTTCAATGTCATAGATATGATATAGACACACCTTTGGAAGAAGT
>JBIPMI010000002.1:0-30142 GCA_044369215.1 Bacteroidia bacterium
CAATTCACCACCTCTTTTCCTGCTGAAGTATCTCTTGCCAACCAATAATCAACAACCTTAGAAATATACTGACTATAAAAAATTGTGTCGTGTGGATTAATTTTTTGGGATAAACTTGTTACAAAATTACTTTGATTAGGGTTAATTGAATTATAATAATTTCCAGGTGTATTATTTCCAGACACAACGCTTGCTGTAGTAGCATTAGCTGTATAGTTTTCGAATCCTAAAGGACCATTAAAACTGTAAATAGCATAATAATATGTTGTATTAGCAATTACATAATTTGGTGAATACACATTTGGTGAATCAGAAATAAAAGCAACTTGGGCGCTACCAATATAATCTCCCTTTTGGTAAGTGATACCATCGATTGGTGCTTGAACAACGGCAGAATCTTTTCTTTTTAGAACCAAATAACGCTCAGGTGCTGGGCTTGCAGCTTGAAAGTTCATTTTATATGCAAAAGATTTAATATCTGTAAACTGAATATTTGATGCCAATGCAGTTGGTTCAGAAGCATAATTTCCACCTATAGCATATAATTTTACTACAAAAGGATTTTTTAAAGCATCATTTGAATAAATCTCAAGGTTTGCCAATCGTGTTCCGGCTTGTATAGTTGAAAAATTTAAGGTGAATGGTTTAGATGAAGAAGGAGCAACAAAATTAATTGTATCACTGATACTAAAATCGGCCATTGCATCACCAACAAATCTGATGCTATCAATTTTTAAGGTATCAGTAGAACCATTGTTCTCAATAAAGAAAGAGCTTGTTGAAGTTTTTCCAATAACTGATGTTGCATTGCTCACAAGTGAAACTGTTCCTCTTTTTACATTGATAGTTGCTTCAGATGCTACTCCTTTTCTGATTAAAACACTATCAACTGCCATGTTTCCTCCGGGAGCAGTCGCACTTCCACCAGGAAGTTTTGTAGTATAATAAAACCTTACAAATCTTGATGAAGCTTGTAATACATCTGTATATTTTCCTCCAGTAAAACTTGTTGTAGTTGTAGCTTTACTTGTTATAGATCTTATTGTAGTCCAAGATGTGCCATTTGTACTTTCCTGAATATCGAACTGACCACCCCAAGCATTTCCGGCATTTTGCGGACTCAGATAATAACTTAAAGATCCCGGCTTGTCAGAAAAGTTGATTACAAAATTCTCATTAGTAGCATCCAATCTAGCAGAAAGTGCATCACCAATACCAAAGGCATAAGTTAAATTGCCATTTGTTCCCAAATTCATTGTCCAGCCAACTGGTGGAGTTGAAATACCCGGATTACTGAAATTCCAGCTTGTAGGTAATGTTGTTTGGGCATTTAAAACAATGCTTAACAAACTAAAAAGAATCGTAAATAATTTTTTCATTTAAAAATTTTTAAGGACAGCCTTAGTCAAACTAAGAATTTCCTGCAAAATACTTGAAAGATTTAAGGTTTTTATTTTCAAAGGCTAATTCTTTAAAATTTAATTTTAAAGAAACAAAAAAATATATATGAATGAAGAGTTATTATATTATATGTGGAATAGCCGCATATTGGAAACAAACATGCTTTATACAACTGAAAATGAACTCATTGAAATAATTAACCAAGGTTATCGAAATTTAAATTCCGGGCCAGATTTTTTGCATGCGATGATTAAAATTGGAAGCATAAAATTAGCAGGGCACATTGAATTTCACATAAAAAGTAGTGATTGGAACAGGCATAAACATCAAAATGATGCTGCTTATAATAATGTAATACTTCATGTTGTTGTTGAAGATGATAGAAAAATTGAAAACAAAGCCGGTTCAAATATTCCAACCTTAGAAATAGGGAAATTAATTCCAGAAAATATACTTTCAATCTATTATGAATTATTAAAAAGTAAGACAAAAATTCCATGTGAGAAAATACTTACTCTTCCAGACGAAGCTATTAGTTTACAATGGCTTGAACGACTTGCGGTACAAAGACTTGAAACAAAATATTATAGAATCAAAACACGACTTAATGAATGTAAAAACAATTGGGAAGAAGTGTATTATGCTGAAAGTTTAAGGTCGTTTTTGGGCAGCATAAACTCAGCCGGTGCAGAAATACTTATTCATGAATTAGATTATGGTTTGATTATGAAATACAAGGACCAAAAATTCAACCTGCTGGCATTATTATTGGGTAAAGCTGGATTCTTAGAAGAAAATATTCAGGATAAAGTGAATTATGAAATAAATAAAACCTGGTCATTTTTAAGGCGCAAACACAATTTGAACAGCATGGCTGAAGGTATCTGGAAATTTTCAAAAACCAGACCGGCCAATTTTCCAAGTAACAGGCTATTTCAATTTTGCTTGTTTTACAATGCACATGAAAATGGTTTTGATACTTTTATTAAAACAACGAGTATAGATAACAGCAAGCTTTTATTGAATAAATACTTGGAAAACAAAACCGAAATAAAACCAATTTTAACCAATGGAAAGAAAATTTTACCTGCAATTTATGCAGGAAACGGAATAAGAAATCGCTTGATGGTTAATGTAATAGCACCATTAATTTTTGCATTTGGAATAGAAAAAGACAATGAAAGATTGAAGTCTTTAGCACTAAATTTTTGGATGATTGCAGAACCTGAAAAAAACGGAATAACAGATTTTTGGAAATCAAAAGGATTAATAGCTCAATCAGCATTAGAATCGCAAGGAATGATTGAATTAAATACTTGTTATTGTAATCAAAGAAAATGCTTAAATTGTGCCCTCGGAAATTATATGATTAAAAATCATAAAACTTAAAACAATTAGAACAGCTATTGGTTAAGGTTCGATAGTTAAGATGGAAAAAATAAAATATACAGTTGAAAAAAATGTTTATGGTGTTTGTTCATACCTTGGAAAAAAGCTAGGTATATCAAGCAGCAGAATACGATTGTATTTTATTTACACCTCATTTATCACAATGGGCTCACCTGTTATAATTTACCTAATTATTGCATTTTGGATAAATGTAAAAAAGTATATTCGTCAGGACAAACACACAGTTTGGGATTTATAAAATCTAGTTTGACGTGAACAGGGCCCGATTAATTTACACAATACTTTCTATTTATATTGTTTCTGCATTTTCATGGTGGACGTTTGCACATTACCGTTCTGCAAAAAAAATTCATGATTTACAAATCAATCAAGTTGAGCTTGAGTGTTACAAAGCAAGTATTGATTTAGAACAAGCCAAACAACAGGAATTATTTGAAGACAGCATAGGATTGAAGCGCTATTTTTATGCAAACAATCCGCAATTAGAAGTGATTTTTATGCCAAATGGTGAACCCATTTCTAATTATATGATTCGCCCAAAACTTGAAACATATTTAAGGCTTGAATCGGAATACAGAAGAAAATTCTGGATGTATATTCTTGAAGGTAGTGTTATGATGGCGCTTATATTTTGGGGGATGTACAGAATTTACTTAAGCTTTCAACAGGATTTAAACTTAAAGAGGAATCAGCGGAACTTTTTGTTATCAGTAACCCATGAACTAAAAACCCCATTAACTTCGATTAAGTTATACTTAGAAACTATACAAAAAAGAAAATTAGATTCAGACCAGATTCAAACCATTGTTAGAAATTCACTTGAGGATAGTGAACGTTTGAATTTATTGGTAGAAAATCTATTGTTATCTGCACGAATAGAAAGTACTCATTTCAACTTAGACATCAGAGAAATTAATTTGAGTGATTTATTGGAAGAAACTGTAAGACATTTTTCTGCGCCAAGAAACATCAGCGAAAGAATTTCAATGAAAATTGAGGAACAGGTATATGTGATGGCAGATCCAAGTTCAATGGATATTATTATTACAAATCTTCTTTCAAATGCATTAAAATATACACCGGCCAATAGTCAAATTTTTGTAAGTTTAGAAACGAATAAAACATATACAAGTCTAAAAGTTGAAGATGAAGGTCCGGGAATAGCGGATAAAGACAAAAAAGAACTATTTAATCGATTCTTCAGAACAGGAGATGAAAATACTCGCAAAACAAAAGGAACGGGTTTAGGGTTATATATAGTTAAAAATTTGGCACATCTTCAAAAAGCGGAAGTATTCGTTGAAAATAGAGAACCAAATGGATGTATTTTTGAAATAAGATTAAAGAACCATGGGGGATAGGATTTTACTGGTAGAAGATGAATTGAATCTTCAACACGCACTCAAGTTAAACTTAGAACTTGAAGGTTATTTTGTACATGTATGTGGCACAGGAAATGACGCAGTTAAAACTTTTAGAGACCAGAAGTTTGACTTAGTAATTCTTGATATTATGTTACCGGAAATGGATGGGTTAATGGTTTGTGAAAACATTAGGTTGTACGACAATCATATACCTGTTTTATTTTTATCAGCAAAAAACACTGCAGAAGATAGAATTAATGGGCTTAAGAAAGGTGCAGACGACTATCTAACTAAGCCATTTGAATTGGAAGAATTAATTCTAAGAGTTCAGAAATTACTACAAAAGAGTAAGCAAATTAAATCAACGAACGAGAATAAAATCCCAAAAATCTTCACCTTTGGCGATAACTGGATAAATTTTGAAAGCCACGAAGCAAAAGGAATTCAGGGAAATTTTGAATTAACTAAAAAGGAGTTGATGTTGATGCGTTTATTAATTGAAAATAAAAATCAGGTAGTAAGCAGAGAACATATTCTAAAAGTAGTTTGGGATTATACAGTAATTCCAAATACAAGAACGATTGACAATTTTGTTTTGGCCCTTAGAAAATACTTTGAAAAAGACCCAAAACTTCCTTCATATATACAGTCGGCAAGAGGAATAGGCTATAGATTTACAGACCTCAATGAGTATAGCTCTGAAAGTTTGTTGACCAAATCTTTAGTAGAAAATTAGTTTTATTGGAACAATTTTTGCTTAGCATTTAGAAATAGCAATAAATTATTAGCTATTTTCGCACTACCAAGCATGCTAAAACAAGGATTACAACAGAGTCAATTACAAAAACTTTCTCCTCAGCAGATACAATTTATAAAACTGCTGCAGTTGAATACTGTTGACATTTTACAACGAATTGACCAGGAACTGATTGAAAATCCTGCTTTACTAAAAGCTACTGATGAAGATGCTGCGCCCGCTGAAGCAAAAACTGAGGCTGAAACAGAGAGTACCGCAGAAGATACTACTCCTGAGGATTTATCAGTTGATGATTTCTTAGCGGACGAATCATTTGATGTAAAAGATTATGTAAACGACGAATACGATCCGGAGGGATTTCATTTGAGTGATGAGGGAGATGAAGAAAAAAAAGAAAGACCTTTAACTGATTCACATTCATTTCATGAGGAATTACAGGATCAATTTAATGCCATAGCAGAAAATGAAAAGGAATTAGCAATTGGTACTCAAATAATAGGAACCTTAGATGATGATGGTTATTTAAGAAGACCATTAGAAGCAATTATAAACGACCTGGCATTTTCAATGAATGTTGATTGCAATATCGAGGACATGAAGAAAATTCTTCACAAAATCCAGCATTTAGATCCGGCAGGCATTGGAGCTACTAGTTTACAGGAATGTTTATTACTTCAATTAAAAAGGAAGAATCAAAGCATTAAATCGGTAGTTTTAGCCATCAGAATTTTAGAAGATTTTTTCGATGATTTTATAAAAAAGCATTACGATAAACTAACTAAACAATTAAAAATTACTGATGCAGAATTAAAGGATACAATTACACTGATAACTAAGCTAAATCCTAAACCGGGAGAAGCAATAGATAATAGTGCAACTCAGTATATTACTCCTGATTTTATTCTTTTGGAAGAAGATGGTAAATACCATATTCAATTAAATTCAAGAAACGCTCCGGATTTAAGGATTAGTAAATCATACCTGGAAACTTTAAAAGGGTTTGATGAAGCTAAAAATCCTAGCAGAGAACAAAAGGAAACAGTTCAGTTTATCAAACAGAAACTAGATAGTGCCAAATGGTTTATTGATAGTATCAGACAAAGACATAATACTTTGTTGATGACAATGAATGCCATTTTAAAATACCAACATGGTTTTTTTGAAGAAGGCGATGAAACTAAGCTAAAGCCGATGATTCTAAAGGATATAGCTGAGGCAACAAGTCTTGATATTTCTACAATAAGTCGTGTTGCAAACAGTAAATATGTACAAACCGATTTTGGTGTAGTTCCATTGAAATTTTTCTTTAGTGAAGGAATTACTACAGATGAGGGAGAAGAAGTAAGTAGCAGAGAAGTTAAAAAAATATTGAAAGATGCCATTGAAGCAGAGGATAAATCAAAACCTTTGCCGGATGAAAAACTCATGGAAATATTAAAAGAAAAGGGATACAACATTGCCCGTAGGACCGTAGCCAAGTACCGCGAGCAAATGAATATCCCTGTTGCCAGAATGAGGAAAGAAATCTAAGCCTAAATTTCTTAACCGTATTGCAATTTTATAAGCCTAATTTTTCCTTTAGCAGGAAATAAGCATTATCAATTTTAAAATCATATTGAGGGTATAAATCAATTACATAAATATGTTTGACTTCTATCATTGCAATACAAAGCAATACACCAATAACTAATAAAACTCCATAAAACCTGCGTTTTTCAGCCGGAAGAACGCTTGCATTAAAAGCCAATAAAGCTTTAAAATTTGATCTTTCTATATTCGTCATAATCGCTAAACTTCTAATTTTCATCTCCCTTTTAATTAAATACGCTAGGTTTAACAATTCTTCTAAATGGGAAACTCGCAACTACAGTTTTGCTTCCTGTTTTAAATCCATTTGCCAATAAAATAAAACTATAAGCAAAAATTGAAGTCCATGTTAAATAGTAAAAAACAGTAGGTTTAGCAAAAAACAATTGGTCTACATAAGTTAAACTCAAAGCAAAAACCAGGATAGCTACGCTCATGCTTCTAAACAAAACATTAGAGAATTTTGATACAATAGTATTTGTTAGTGAACTAAGAAAAATTGACCAATTAAGCTGAATCAAAAACTGACCATAAGCTAATTTGAAATTTGGCTTAAAATATCTTTCTAAATCAATTTGATGGTATTCAGAATTATTGTTTATTGATCCAAACTCGAATTCTTCTGAAGGAATAAATTTTGTATTTAAGTGATTTAAAACCTTGCCTGGAATTTGGTCATATAAATTACTATTAATAACAATAGTATGATGAGCTAAAGAATCAGTATTTTTTATAAATTTTGAATAAAATAAATGCATAAAATTACTGTGCTTTTCTTTCTGTTCACTTTCAAAATCATCCATCAAAAATGGACTAACTGCTTGAAGTTCAAAGAAATCATAACCGGCATTTAAATGTTCTTCAACAGCAAGCCATAATTGGTCTGTAAAGCTGAGTTTTGGATTTAACAGTACCAAGAATTCAGGTTTTTTTGTTGCATAACGTGCACACAAGGCCAATAAATTCTGTGCCTTTTGGTAATGTTCTTTTGGCAAAATTATATGAACACCCTCTATATGATTTTTGAAGACAAAAGGCTGATCAATAAAAAAGAATAGTTCAGCACCTTTTGCAATTAAATGACTTGATTCCTGAATACGGGCGAATAGTTCTTTTTCGGAAATTGGACCCATAAAAACTAAAGCAAAAGCATTATTATTTACATCCCCCAATGATTGTTTAGAGGTGCTGTTGTTAGATAAGCTAACATTAAATCTGGTTTTTAGTAATAAGAAACCAAGACTAAGAACAAGGAGTGTAAAACTCAATTCTAATAAATAGGCTACTAAGGTTTGCATTTCGATTAATAATTAAAAATTATAAAACTTGACCACCCATTTGCTCCTTGCCTGCATAATATGCGTTATCAAAAGGAGTATCTATGCCAGGGAAAATGTCAACTTGAAAAATGTGCTTCAATTCAATAACTGCACATAGTAATAAAACCATTACTGAAACCAAATAAAGGTATTTGGCAAAATTCATGATTTCTTTGCCACCTTTTGAAACGTGAAGACCTATACGAGTTTTTAAAGAAAGAGATGAGTTATCTATGGCTCTTTCAAAAGATAAAGTAGAAATTGTTCTCATATTACAGCAATTAATTTGTTTGACCGTTTTTGTTGAGTCAAATGTACTTATTCTATTTGCTGTTTTTTCTATGTGAGTGGCGGTTATTTTTTAAATAGCTGATTTAAAGGGTATTAAAATTTTTGAAAGTCGTCAATTATGTTTAAATGGAGTCTTTTTTTATTTAAATGGCGGATACAGATGGATGAAAATGAGCGAAAACTATTCCAATGGCGGCCTGTTTATGCGAGCTGCGATTACATTTCTTCCATTAGTGTACGAAATGCAAGCACTTTTTCACCGTATAATTCAAGTGTTTTCTGCCTCAGTTCCGGAGCATAAATATTTTGATACTCAAAATATTTATCAATGTTTTCAGCATAATACTGAATAGCATAAGTCTCTCCCAGCTCATCTTCCTGCTTGGATATAAGTTTTAACATTTTATGTTTAACAAACATACCGGTAGCCATAACTTCAGGAATATGAACGGTTATCATCCAGTTAAGCCAATCTAAATGAATGCTTTCTTCAACATTCACAGTTACATTATAAATAATCATATTTTTAATTATCAGATTCTACATTTAACATATCACCTCTTAGCACTCTGAATCGCGTTCGGGCGTCAGGAACAAAGAAACTACCTCCGTATTCCAACAATAACTTCTCATACAATAGTTTGGCTTTTTCTTTATCACCCAGTTTAAACTCATACAAATTTGCTAATTGCCAGACTGCATTATCAGCTAAAATATCAGCCCCATAATCCTTTATTAACTTCTCATAGAATACACTCGCCTCTAAATACTTTCTTTCTTTTGAAGCAATTTCAGCGTATTTCATTAAAATATCATCACTAAGCGCATGTTTTGGATATACAGTATTAATACTATCTAAAATAGATTTTGCTTTAGCATATTGATTTTGTAAAAGCAATAAATCTGCTTTACTAAAAAGCTGAAGCGGAACATCATTACTATCTATAGTATTCTCTTGTATAAGCAAGGATAATTCCATTGCATTATTAGCTATTAGTTGAGTTGTAGCAGTCTTTAGTACATCCAACTGAGCCTTAGCCCACTCAAATTCACCCAATAAATAACTTAATCTGGCATTTCTATACTTTGCTTCCTGGCCCAATGGGTCTTCCAAAAAATCTTTATCAACCTGACCATACAATAACAGTGCTTCCCAAACTTCACCACTAATGATATAAATATCTCCCAATTCCATCTTACAATTAGCCAGAAATCTTCTATCTAAACGACCCATTGTTAGTATCTCCTGATAATTTTCAATAGCTGATTTAATATCATTCAAATAATAAGCCTGTAACTCTGCCAGATCTCTTATTGTACTAGCACTCATCTCACTCCTACCGGTATTCAATAAAATAGCTTTGTACTCAGATTCAAGAATTAATAAATCCTCCGGTTTAAAATCACCAGACAGTAATTTCTTTGCACGTGATTCAAGCCCGGTTTGTTTAGCCAAATGAAAATAGGGTTTATCATTACCCAATAATTCAACCTGCTTAAATACAGATATTGCAGCATCATATCTTTTATTGGCCATTGCCACATAACCTAAATCCATTAACCTCCTGCCCTCTTCCTTATTGCGTTTATCCAAATTCTTCACAAAAGGAATGGCAGATTGATAATCATTCTTTTGGACATATAGCCAAATCAGCATTTCCTGAAAAACCTCTTTATCAGCATAAAGCTTATTTCTTTTAATCAGGGACATTTTACAGATTTCATAATCTGCAGCCGATTTAAGATAGTTTTGCAATAAGCCCTGGATTTCCTCATCCTGAGCATCATCAATTAAAAGTACATTTAGGTATTCCTCAACTGTTTCTTTTGTTTTTCCCAAATCTGCATATAAACCACCCAATTCAGCAGAAAATAACAAGGCAGTTTTTAAAACTTCACGTCCCCTTAACAAAGCTTCAACTGCTAATAACTTTTCATTACGTTTTTGAAAACCCAATGATAAATCAAGAATTCCAACCGGGGAAAGTGGTATATTTTTAATTAGTTCTTTTTGATAATCTTCGGCCTTTTGTTGTTTACCAAAAACCTTGTAAACATAGGCCAAATCAACTTTGTAAGCACAGTTCGATTCAAAACGTTTGCTTTGCCTTTTAGTTAACTTTACCGCTGCATCTTCATCTTTTAAACTGATATAACAACTTAAAAGATTATCATAAAAATAAACTGAAGAAGTGTTCTTATTGAGCAATTTCTCATAGATATCAGCGGCCTTTCTGAATTCAGCATTCGCAAAATATTGTCCTGCCAATTGTTCATCTGCTTTTTGAGCAAATGCTGCAAAACCAGAGCAGAATAAAGAAACAAAAACGAAAATAAATTTGATAAATCTGTGCATCATAAAAAAACGAAAATAGCTCGAAAGATTCAATGTTTATAAGGAACGATTATTTGGCAGCAAAATTTTTCGTTTATTGCAAGAAAAAAACATTGAGTGTTATTAAAAAACTTGCTGGTCAAACTGCAATTTACGGACTAAGCACAATAGTTGGAAGATTTATAAATTATCTGCTTGTACCCATACAAACAAGGGTATTTAATCAGGCACAATTTGGCATTATATCCGGTTTATTTGCTTATATAACCTTTTTAAACGTGCTATTAACACATGGCATGGAAACCGCATTTTTTAGGTTTGCAGAAAAAAGAAACCATGAAAACGCCGTTTATTCAACTTCATTAAAATCGGTAGGAATATTAAGTATTCTCTTTGCAAGTTTAGTTTTTCTTTTTTCTGAGCAGATATCTGATATAACCGAAATGGGGGCAAAAGCCATTTACATTCAACTTGTGGCTGCGATAATTGCTTTGGATGCTATCAGTTCAATTCCATTCGCCCTTTTAAGAAGACAAAACAAGGCACTTAGATTTGCAATCATAAAAAATGCAGGAATTGCAATCAATATTCTACTCAATTTATATTTTCTTTTATTATGCCCGTATTGGTTTGAAAACCATGGAACATTACTACCATTTTATGAAAATCCACTAGATATAGGAGTCATCTTTTTTGCAAATCTTGCTTCCAGTTTACTGTCGTTTCTTTTATTGATTCCGCAAATGAGAGAAATTAGTTTAAGCTCAGAAAAAGCCCTTTATAAAGAAATGCTTGCATATGCATTACCAATGATGCTGGTAGGATTTGCTGGGATGATTAATGAAACAATTGACAGAATTTTAATCATCTATCTAATTCCCGACAAAGAGTTGGCTTTAAGAATGAATGGTATCTATTCAGCCAATTACAAATTATCAATCATCATTACCTTGTTTATCCAGGCATTTAAATATTCAGCTGAACCATTTTTCTTTTCACATTCAAAAAACTCAAATAAAAGAACAGTTTATGCCGATGTGATGAACATTTTTATATTGGTTTGTTTAGGAATATTTCTCATGGTAACCTTAAATATTCATTTGTTTGATTCTTTTATAGGAAAGGATTTTAGAGAAGGAATTCATATCGTTCCAATTTTACTTTGGGCAAATATATTTTTGGGAATGTATTACAATATTAGCATTTGGTATAAAATAACAGACCAAACAGGCAAAGGAGCCAATATTTCAGTAATAGGAGCAATCATAACAATTGTAATGAATTTTATTCTTATACCGATTTTAGGCTATATGGGCTCGGCAATTGCAACATTAATCTGCTACTTAAGCATGATGATTATTGGCTACAAAATGGGTCAGAAATACTATCCAATCCCTTACGATATATCGAAATTTTTCAAATACTCAATTATTTCACTCGTCATATATTTCGCCGGAATTCAATTACAAAGTAGAGTAGAATCTGAAATTTTATATTATACAATAGGATTTTCTTCTCTTTTACTTTTTGGATTAATTGGCTATTATAATGAGAAAAAAACAATTCAAAATCTAAGCTAAATGTTAGATATAAAAATTATAAATGAATCCAAACATTCACTTCCTGCCTATCAAACAGAACATGCAGCAGGATTGGATTTACAAGCAAACCTGGATGAATCGGAAATTCTAGCTCCTGGAGATAGAAAACTAATTTCAACAGGTTTAAAAATTGAACTTCCTATTGGCTATGAAGCTCAAATCAGACCAAGAAGCGGATTGGCATTTAAACACGGAATTACTGTTTTAAATAGTCCGGGAACCATTGATGCAGATTACCGAGGTGAACTAAAAGTATTGCTTATAAACCATGGTAATGAAGCATTTGAGGTAAAAGATGGTGAGAGAATAGCCCAAATGGTTATATCAAAACATGAACAAATAAAATGGCAAATATCAACTGAATTATCCGAGACAAACCGAGGTGAAGGTGGATATGGAAGTACCGGAAAATAGCCATTAATGTAAAGTTCATTTAAAATCACTTGAAGAATCAACTGAAAAGACTAATTTTCCGACACATTTCAAAAGATAAAAAATAATACTATGAGAATTATTGTACCAATGGCCGGAATGGGCAAACGTATGAGACCACATACCCTAACTGTACCAAAACCACTTATTCCTGTTGCAGGAAAACCAATTGTTCAAAAAATCATTGAAGATTTGGCCCACGTATGTGGAACTCAGATTGAAGAAGTTGCTTATATTATTGGTCCAACATTTGGATCCGAAGTTGAAAAACAACTGGTTGAAGTTGCTGGCAAATTAGGAGCTAAAGGAAGTATTTATTACCAACATGAACCATTAGGAACTGCTCATGCAATTATGTGTGCCAAAGAAAGTTTAGATGGAAATGTTTTGGTGGTATTTGCTGATACCTTATTCAAAGCAGATTTTACCTTAGACAGAGAACAAGATGGAATTATCTGGGTGCAAAAAGTTGAAGATCCTCGTCCGTTTGGCGTAGTAAAAGTTGATGCAAACAATACAATTACAGATTTTGTAGAAAAGCCTGAGGAATTTGTTTCTGATTTAGCCATCATTGGAATTTACTACTTCAAAGACGGAGCATATTTAAGAAGCGAATTACAATATTTATTAGATAATGATATCAAAGAAAAAGGTGAATATCAATTAACTAATGGATTAGAAAACATGAAAACAAAAGGAACAAAATTTGTTCCAGGGCAAGTAACTGAGTGGTTAGATTGTGGTAATAAAAATGCTACTGTTTACACCAATTCAAGAATATTGGCATTTATGCAGAATGCAGGAGAAAAAATGATTGATGATTCTTTAAAACAAGAAAATTCTGTCATCATTCAGCCATGTTATATCGGTAAAAATGTAAGTATCAAAAATGCGATTGTTGGTCCAAATGTGAGTATTGGCGATGGAAGCAGCATTGAAAAATCTGTAGTGTCTAACAGTATCATTCAAAAATCAACAAAAATTAGCAATGCTGTTATAGACAATTCTATGATAGGAAGCAGCGTTGAATACAAAGGAACAGCCCGTGACCTAAGCATGGGAGATTTCAGCACTGAACAATAGTTCGTATTAAATTTATAAAACATTGAGAAAGCACTTAACAGGAATAGTATTATTTCTGTTAGTGTCTTCTTTTGCATTTGGGCAAAAGAAGCCATTAACAGAGGTTCAAAAAATGGAGTTCGACAAATACTTCTTTGCAGGAATGCGCGAGAAGATGATTAACAATTTTGTTGAAGCAGAAGAGAACTTTAAAAAGGCATTACAAATCAATCCGGAAAATGCCAATACTCAATTTCAATTATCTAATGTTTTATTACAAGGCAAAAAAATAGCTGAAGCAGAAATCATCAATGAAAAAGCTGTTTTACTTGAACCAAAAAATGAATGGTATACCAGACAATTGGTAGACATTTATAAGTACACAAGAAATTATAAAAAAGCAGAAAACCTGCTAAAGAATCATTACAAAATCACAAAAAATACAGAGGTTTTGTATGAATTGGCCATGATTCAACTGATGGATGAAAATCCAAAAGCATCCTTAAAAACCTTTGACCAATACGAAAAAATTGTTGGAATAAACGAAATAGTTATTCGTCAAAAAGAACAAATTTATTTAAAACAAGGTAAACTTAGTAAAGCAATTAAAGAGGTTGAAAAACTAATAAACGCATTTCCTGAAAAGCAAGAATATAGAGGTGCTTTAGCTGATTTGTATATGTCGGCAGGAAAAGAAAAAGAGGCTTTAGATATTTATGAATCAATTCTAAAAAAAGAGCCCAATAACGGATATGCAAGCTTTGCAATTAGTGATCATTACAGAGTTAAAAATGACAAAGCAAAAAGTTTAGCTTATTTATTCAGAGGTCTTAGAAGTAATGTTGATATAAAAACTAAACTTAATATACTTACTCAAACTATACCATCAAACTTCTTTGAGCCAAAACATCATGAGGTTTGTGTTCAATTGGTTGATACATTTATGGCAGCCAATTCAAACGACCCAACACCCTATATTTTAAAGGGTGATTTGTTAATGCAAGAAAAAAAGGTTGAAGAAGCAAGAACAAATTATTTAACGGCAACAGAACAACAAAATGGAGGCTTGTTATCTTGGGAACAAGTTTTACAATGCGACCAAATCATGCAACGTTTTGATTTAATGAATGTCGATTGTAAAAAAGTAAATGAGCTATTTCCTATTTATGCTCCGGCTTATTTGTTCAGAAGTTTATCATCCATGCAATTAAAAGATTACGATGATGCAATTTACTCATCATTAAAGGGAGTGGAAGTTGCAGATGAGGACGAAATAAAGGCACAACTATTAAGCACTTTGGGTGATGCAGCGCATTATGCTAAAAAATACAAACTATGTGATTCAGCTTACGATGAAGCTTTGGTAATCAACCCTGAAAATCCATATGCTTTAAACAATTATGCTTACTTCCTATCATTAAGAATGGAACGTTTAGAAAAAGCAGATAGCATGAGTAGAAAAAGTATGAGTCTTGACCCGGATAATGCATCATACCAAGACACTTACGGATGGATTCAATATCAGAAAAAACAATATGATGAAGCTAAAATTTATATTGAGCGTTCATTAGAAATGTCACCAAACAACGCTGAGGTGCTTGAACATCTTGGAGATGTATTTTATATGCTTGATAAAAAAGAAGAAGCTCTAATTAAGTGGAAAGAATCAAAAGAATTAGGTAATAATTCTGAAAGTTTAGAGAAGAAAATAAAAAATAAAAAAATTGAATAATGAATAGGTTTTTAGTGAAAGGTATTCTGGTACTATTCGTTTTAGCAGGGCTAGTTTCTTGTAAAACAAAAAAAGTATCAAACAAAAATAAAATAGATCTGACTAGTAAATCAGTATTAAGAACTGTTGAAATAATAGGAAAAACCAAGCTAGCTAAAAACTCAGAAAACCTGCTTTATTACAAAGCAGATGTAAGTTACAAAGACAGTAAACAAGACGTAGGATTTGACATGGAAATTCAGATTTCCAAAGACAAATACATTTGGATGAGTGCAAAAGCAATGGGATTTGTAAACGTTGCAAGAATCATGATACAACCGGATTCCATTAGAATCTTAGATTTAATAAACAAGGTTTATATCAGTGCCTCCTACAAATACATGCAAAATTTCACATCAGCACCCATTCAATTCGAACAATTACAGAATATTTTCATGGGGAATATTCCGTTTAATCCAAGTTTTCCGGATGCTTTAATTGATACAACAGGAACTGAACTAAAAATAAGTCAATTCTTTGAATCTACCCTACAGAATAGTTTTCATTTTGCTGATTATAAAGCCCACAGCGTGAGTTTAAAGGATACAATACAAAATCAGGATTTGAATATAAACTTCGATCATTTCACAGAAACAGGACAAAATAGGTTTCCATCTACTATTGAAATTAACATTCAGTCGGAAAAAAAAGTTGAATGCAAATTTGAACTGAACAACTTTGCATTTTCACAAAAAAGAGAGGCTCAATTTGCAGTTCCAAAAACATATAAAGTTAAAGTTTATTAAACTTCCAGCTTTTAAGCACAAAAACACCATTTTACTGGCTTTTTTGCTTATTGGTATCATCTATTCCAGTGTTGGACAGAAAACCGCTCAGAAACGAAAAGAACTTGAAGCAAAACGCAAAGAACTTCAAATAAAGATTGAAGAGAATAAGAAGAAATTAGCTCAAACAAAAAAAGAAGAAAGCAATTCACTTAAACAGCTGAATGTTTTAGGTCAGCAAATTCAAACAAGAACACAAATAATTGACCATATTGGACAGGAAGCTTTTGAGTTATCGATACAAATTGATGGACAAAAAAGAGCTATGTACAATCTTCAAACTGACCTTGAAAAACTGAAGGAAGATTATGCCCGAAACATAGTTGCGGCATACAAAAAGCGTAATTTAAACGAACAGATGATGTTTGTTTTTAATTCAAAATCATTTTTTGAAGCATACCGAAGAATAAAATACTTAAACCAATACGGGCATTTCAGGTTACAACAATCGAAATTGATTTTAAACACGCAAAAATCAATTATCGAAGCCATTAATGAAATGATTGCCATAAAAAATCAGAAAACGAATTTAATTGGCTTAAAAGAGACTGAGAAGAAAGAATTAGAGATTGATAAGAAAGAAGAAAGTCAACTACTAAGTAAATTACAACAGCAGGTAAATAGTATCAAATCGCAAATTGCCAGACAGGAAAAAATGGACCGCGAATTAAACAAGGCAATTGGAGATTTGATTACAAAAGAAATTGCAGAAGCGAGAAAAGCAGAGGAAAAGAAAAGAAAAGCAGAAGAAGCTCGCAGGTTAGCACAGGCGAAGAAAACCAATACTGTTGCAGAACCGCAAAAGCAACAAACAACTAATTCATATTTATCAGAAACAGCATTAGATTTAAGCAAGAATTTTGAAGGAAACAAAGGCAAATTACCTTGGCCGGTTGATGGTGGTTTTATCGTTGGAAGATTTGGAACAAGTGAGCATCCTGAATTAAAAGGAGTAATGAAGAAAAACCTTGGAATTGATATAAAAGCCAAACCGGGTTCTAGTGTAAAAGCAGTATTTAAAGGCACTGTAGTAAGAACATTTCCTATACCAGGTCTGGATTTCGTAGTTCTAATTAGTCATGGAGAATATTACAGTGTTTATGCAAGATTAGAGGAAGTAAATGTAGTAAAAGGACAAAAGGTAAATGCAAAAGATGTGATTGGAAAAGTAATTACCAATCCGGAGGACAAACAAACCATTTTACATTTTGAGATTTACAAACAAACCAATTTGCAGGATCCGTCTAAGTGGTTGAAAAGGTAGGTTTTTTAAAAACTATATCAAAGATTAGATACTTAGTATAATAACATATAAAAAAGGACCTCCCCTTTCGAGGAAGTCCATTTAAAATTGATTATAAAACAAGCTTAATTTAGTTATTCAAAAGCACTTTTTTGCTTAGGCTTAAATCGTTGGTTTTAATTTGAACGAAATACATTCCACTATTTAAATCAGGAAGGTTGAAATTAAAATCTTTGTTTCCCGCAGCATGATAAGCCTCTTCGAAAGTGTAAACATCACGACCTGTCATATCGATTAAACTGATTTTTAAATCACCAGCTTTTTTCATTTCAAAACCCAAATTCATGGTTTTATTTACAATAGGATTTGGATATAAACTTAATTGAGAGATATAAATATTTTCGTTTACACCTGTTGCAGTTTTCTCAGAAACAGTATACTTCTGTTTTTGAATGGCAGATCTATTGATGGCAAAAACACCATAAAAATCAACAGCACCCGAACCTGAAGCAGGAGCTGTCCAACTGAATGACCAAACAGCAGGATTGCTTGTTTGGGCAGAAGTATGTGTTACATATTTAGTAGAATTAACCTGACTACCAGTACCGGCTGCTAAAGTTCCAACCAAAGTACCATCCAGTTTCTGAGGAGAAACCTGAAATCCTTTTTTTCCGCTTGCCGCAACAGAAACTGTTATGGTATAAGTTGTTCCAGGGGTATAACCTTCTGTTGGAATATTACTTGATATAACATTTGTAACATCAGTAGAGCCACCAGAATGACAACCACTAGTAATACATGTAGCACCACCATCACCCGGAGAACCCGTTCTACCGGTTGGCGCACCTGTTGGATATGACTCCAAAGTTTCAATTCCTATAAAAGTGAAAGCTAATAAAGTTCCGATTAAGTAAATTTTTCTCATAGATTTAGTTTTGTATATTATTAGACCAAAAATAAAGCCAAAAGTTGTATATACATATAATTTTTCTGTTAATTACCTATAATTCAGCAAAATTCACTTACATAAAAAAATTCCAACAAGTTTATTTGACGATACAATTCATGTAAGAATTACAAATTGGCCAGACTACAGTCCTTCTCGTAAACTGCTTGTATTTATCGGAGAATACACTTGCAAATGTTTACTTAACCGGAGATTTTAATAATTGGCTAGCAAAAGACGAGAAGTACAAATTCAGAGACCTTGGTAATGGCACAAGAGTTTTAGTAATTTCAAAATTCAACGATAATTTCAATCAATATAAAGTGACCAAAGGTGATTGGACCAATCAGTTTTCTCAAAAAAGAGGTGGCATTTTACCCAATCAACACTTTAGTAAAAAATTAGGGGATACCTTAAAAATAGATGTTAAAGGTTGGGTTGATATTAGGGACTATTAATATATATACCTGAAATTCAACACACACAAAATTCCAAATAAACTGAAATCCACAAAAGAATCCTAAATTTGCTTGATTGAAATTCTTGGAAGCAAAAGGAAAATGAAAGCAAAATATGTAAACCCATTCACCGACTTCGGATTTAAAAAAATATTCGGAGAAGAAGCAAGTAAGCCAATGCTTATTGACTTTCTGAATGCCCTTTTGCCAGAAACAAATAGAATTGTTGATTTAAGCTTTAAGAATAATGAGCAACTTGGGCATTTTGAACAAGATAGAAAAGCTATTTTTGATATCTATTGTGAAAGTGAAAAAGGTGAAAAGTTTATAGTAGAGTTACAAAAAGCTAAACAAAATTATTTTAAAGAAAGAACAGTATTCTATTCAACATTCCCAATAAGAGAGCAAGCTGAAAAAGGAGAATGGTATTTTAATCTACAGGCTGTTTACTGCATAGGAATTTTAGATTTCACCTTTGATGATTACGAAACTGAACCTGAGAAAAGTGAGGTTGTTCATACCATTAAACTTAAAGATCAATTTGGCAAAATCTTTTATGATAAACTCACATTCATTTATTTAGAAATGCCCAATTTCAAATTAGATGAAACACAATTAATAACTCGTTTAGACAAGTGGTTATATTTCATTAAATACCTTGAAGATTTTCAGTCTATCCCAACAATCATAGAAGATGAAGTATTCAATAAGGCATTTGAGAAAGCAGAAATAGCCAAATTTGGCGAAAAAGAAATGGCCAGTTATGAAAATAGTTTAAAGATTTACAGAGACTTAAAAAACGTAATAGATACTGCGTTTGATGATGGAAAAATCGAAGGAAAATTAGAAGGAAAAATTGAAATGGCCAAGTTTATGAAATCTGAAAACGAAGCATTTGAAAAGATTATCAAATACACCGGATTAACCAAGGAGGAGATTGAGAAACTGTAATTGGTTTAATGAAAATAAATTATTCCTATTTGAAATATCCTTACTAAATTTCATTCACACTTTAGTGACCCAACATTCTTAATTTAAGTTTTAGAATTGCGGCAACCGACATTGAATCTGTGATTTTTCCATCCATTACCATTTGAAAAAGCTCATCAAAGTGAATCTTTTTTAAGCCTAATTCCTCAGTATCCTCCGGCTCAGACTCAGTAAAAGTTAAATCTCTCGCTACATAAATAATTGCTCTTTCATCGGTAGCGGAATTACTAAGAGTCATATCAATAAGTCTTTCCCAGTTATTTGCAATAATGCCACATTCTTCGAGTAATTCTCTTTTCGCCGATTCTATTGGGTCAACACCATGTTTACCTCCACCTTCTGGAATTTCCCATGAATACTCATTAATAGCATAACGGTACTGACCTACTATCCAGCTATTGTTATTTTCATCTAAAGGAATAATACCGATAGCCAAATTTTTAAAATGTACAACACCATAAATACCCGTATTTCCCGCAGGATTAATTACATCACTGTGTTGAATCTGAATCCATGGATTATCATATTTAACAACAGTAGTTAAGGTTTTCCAGGGATTATGGTTTTCATTGATTTGACTCATAGGGCGAAATAAAACATTTGAAACAGCTATAACAAATAAGAGTATCAATAAATAATGAATGATGGAAATAACTTAACATTGTAAAGATTGAAACAGAAAAAAGATTATAAGATTCTTGCTTATGAATATCCAAAAATTCTGATGCAAATTCCTGATTTAATCAGGATTATTTATGTCACCAATTACTTCACTCAATTAAGAAAATGGTATATCATTCCAGTATGGAAAAAACTATTGGAAAAATCTGATGCAAATGCCATCATAATGGATTTTGGTGCAGGTGAAGCACAATATATCGTTCCATTTTGCAGGAAAAATTCCTACAAAACATTTTATGCCATCGACAATAAAAAAAGTAATATTAATTTTTGTCAATCATTTAATCTTCCAAATCTAAAAACAGAATTGTTAGATATAGAAAAGAACAAAGCAAGTCTTCAGGCTGATTTAGGAATAAGTGTTGGAGTAATTCAATACCTGGAAAATGATGAAATCGGCTTAAGCAATATTTATGAAAGTTTAAAACCGGGAGCAAAATTCCTTTTGTATCAGCCAATAAACGGAAAGATTTTACTCCCAATTTATAAGTATGTATTTAACCGATTTGAGCAATATGAAAGTATCAATAGCAGAAAAAGAATTTATACTGAAATTGAACTCATTGAAAAGGTTCAAAAAGCAGGATTTGAATTAGAAAAAAAATCCTATTCATATGGTTTTTGGGGAAGAATGAGTCATGAAACATTAAACACTTGCCTTATTTTAATTATATCTGGTGCAATTCATTTAAAAATAATTGGTTCCATCTGTTTAACCATAATGTTCCCTTTTATTATAATTTTTATGTTATTAGATATAATGAGCAAAAAAACGGATGGAAATGCCATTTTACTGGAATTATATAAGTAGGGATGAAAATAGGCAGAGATGGCCAGACTGCTATCAATTTATTTGCACGAATCGACGACCTTTTATTTGAAACATCAACAAGAATTACAATCTATTGGGGCATGAAACAGGAAACTTTAAGCAGGATTAGAAGTGGGAAATGAATTTCTGTTTATACTTTTTGATAAATTTCAAAAGAATTGAATAAGTCCAACCATAGTTTTTAAACCTAACAATGGCAGTCATTATTAGGTTTAAAAAGACGATATGAATACAAAAGATTTAGTTTCTAAAATGATGATTCTGTTTATGGGTTCATCACTTTTTCTTGGTCTGATGAGTTGTTCGGCGCAAATGAGTGAATCGAAATTAAACCCTAAAATGGGTAACAATGGAAATTTCGAAATTGTGGAAGATAACTTACCTTTAAACTGGCTTTTTTACACTAAAAACATAGTAAAAACGGTCGATTTCAATTTTACTTTCGACAATACAGATTTCAAATCAGGTAAACAATCTTTGCGATTTGATATCAAAAAATGTTAGGCAGAAGGTGGTTGGTATTCACACGGAATATGCCAGGAAATATGTACGAATGGACTGCGTCCATCCCTGCGTCCATCCATTTTGGAGATGGACGCAGTCCATCCGCACGATTATGGGAATTTCGGGAATTTCTTGAAATCAGGTTTGCGTTTTTCGAGGAAGGAATTTTTTCCTTCTTTGGCTTCATCACTTAGGTAATACAATAAGGTTGAATTACCCGCTAATTCCTGTATACCTGCTTGTCCATCGAGTTCTGCATTGAATGCGCTTTTTAGCATACGTAAAGCAATCGGACTCATTTCCATCATTCTTTGACACCATTGAACAGTTGTTTGTTCAAGCATTTCCAAAGGAACTACTTTATTAACCAATCCCATATCCAAAGCTTCCTGAGCACTGTATTGTTCGCAAAGGAACCAGATTTCACGTGCTTTTTTCTGACCAACAACTCTGGCTAAAAATCCTGCTCCAAATCCGCCATCAAAGCTACCAACTTTTGGTCCGGTTTGACCAAATTTTGCATTTTCTGCAGCAATAGAAATATCACAAATTACATGAAGAACATGTCCGCCACCAATTGCATAACCAGCCACCATAGCAACAACCGGTTTTGGAATACGACGAATTTGCATTTGTAAATCCAATACATTCAAACGAGGTACACCATCATCACCAACATAACCACCATGACCACGAACACTTTGGTCGCCACCACTACAAAAAGCCTGACCACCTTCACCTGTTAAAATAACACAATACACATCTTCACGCTGACGAGCAATTTCCATTGCTTCACTCATTTCCTTAACAGTTAAAGGAGTAAAAGCATTGTGTTTGTGTGGACGGTTGATGCTGATTTTTGCTATACCATCATAAAATTGAAAAAGGATTTCTTGGTATTCCTTAATGTTCTCCCATGGAAAAATTGATGTCATTTATTTTATTGATTTATGATTTGTAACGATTTAAACAAGCGAATGGCCTCAAGGTTTTCAATGTATTCAAACTGAAGTTCCATGATAGCTAAACCGGTATCAGGACTTAAAAATGAAACCAATTTTTCTGTCATTTCATTCGCCGACTTACAAATGTAATGAGGGATTCTGAATTCAGCAGTTAAAAATTCGATGTTTCTGTTGTGAGGAGTCGTAAAAAACTCCAAATAATCTGGTTGAGAAGATGGCCCATCTATCCATTCAAAAATTCTTCCACCAAAATTATTTAACAAAACTATCTTTAGGTTCAGAGGTAATTCATTTTGCCAAAAAGCATTTCTATCATAAAGTAAAGACAAATCACCACAGATTAATACCACTGTTTCCTCTGGATTGATAAGCGCTGCGCCAATTGCAGTAGAAACAGAACCTTCAATACCGCTAGTACCTCTGTTTCCAAAAACCGAAATATCGGCAGGAACATTAGCCAACCAACTTACAAATCTAATTGAACCACTATTTGCCAATTGGATTTGTGCAGGACCATGAATTGATTTCAATAAAAAATCAATCGCATAAGGTTCCGACCAAACTACATTTTTAAGATATTCCTTTTGTATTTCCTGGGTTTTTTCTGAATAAATTTTCCATAAACCACTGTATTGTCTTGAACTTGGTTTATTAAAGCGGGTAATTGCTATAAAGGCATTTAAAAACTCAACAGGAACAGCTCTAATGAATTCCGTTAAGTTCTGATAAGTGTTTATTGTATTTGTCTCCGTAGCAATTCTAAAATGCCATTCAGGTTTGCAAGATTTTAACCAGTTTTTTAATGATTTAGAAACAAGCGGACCACCAATTGAAATAATTAAATCCGGTTCCAAACTTTTGAGAATTTCAGAATCAGCATATTGAACCAACGCATCAAAATTTTTGATATTAGATGATTCCAGCTGATTAGAAACAATATCAGCCAAAATAACTACATCTGATTGGTTAACTATTTTGTTTAGGGCCAAACCCAGAGATTTATCTTCAGGACCTAATCCAACAATTACCAATTTTCTTTGTGCTTTTAACCATGCACCCTTTAGTTCATCGAGTTTACCACTTGGCATGGCAATAGGAGCGTTTCCTAAATCTTTAAATTGGTGTAACCTTGGAATATTTGGTTTTATATCTTTTGGATACAAAGGCTCTCTTAAAGGAACATTTATATGCACTGGACCTTTACCTGCAGAGAAAATGGTTTCAAACAATGCACCCAGTACAATTCTTTCTGTTAGGGCATAATCAACCTTACCCTCATCAAAACAAAGTAATTCATGAGAAGCATTTACATGTTTACCAAAAACATTCTTTTGCATAATCATTTGGCCATCTTGTTGATTGAGCAATTCAGGGGGCCTATCAGCACTTAAAATCAATAAAGGAACCTTTTGGTAGAAAGCCTCTGCTACAGCAGGAAAAAAATTCAATAAAGCAGTACCGGAAGTACAGATTAAAACAACAGGTCGTTTTGATTGCTGAGCCATACCCAAAGCAACAAAGCCAGCTGATCTTTCATCAACAACCGACCTACAGTTTATTCCTGCAATCTGGGTGAAAGCGTAAACAAGAGGAGCAGATCTGCTTCCGGGGCAAATAATTGCTTCTTCTACTCCAAATTCTTTGCAAACCTTTGCAATGGTAAAAACGTGTTGCTGCACAATAATGAATTTGCATCAATATTACGCCAAGTATCTAAAACAAATGTTTCCTAATAATAAACATCGTACCTAGAATTGGACACGTAAACCAAGATTTAAAGCCCATTTACGAGAATTTGGCAATTCATGATAATTTAATCTATGGAACAATCCTACTGAAAAAACTTTGAATATATTTTCAATTCCATAACCCATTTCAACATAAGGACCTCTATCAAAACTATGCACAGAAATAACGGGATTGCCGTTTACATCGCTTTGCGACATTTTATTTTTGTTGGCAGAACTCAACTGTCCATAGGCAGCTTTTACTGTCATAACATTGCGCCATTTAAGGTCTTTAACCCAAGGAATTCTGTTTAATAATAGTCCCTCGAAACGCTGAACATAAGCTGCATGAAGGTACTCATCGCTAATGAATTCATAAAAATTCATCAAACTATAATTGTAATCGCTATAAATAATGCTTTCATTTCCTCTGGCAACATCTAACATTGGGTATGGTAAAACACCAAAAACCTTTCCTCCATAAATCCACCAATCTGCTGTTCCTAAAATTCCGGTATTCAGGTGTTGCGTAACTGTTAGGTTTACACGATTAAAATTAAAATCACTACCCATAACACCCTTAAATCCTTGCTGATAACTTAAAACCACAACAGGAGCTTTAGCTGTTTCTATATTAAATCTGTCGTGCCCCCTCGAAATCATTTTTTCGCGATAAGCCCACCTAACTTCTAAACCAAAACTTGAATTAACAAAACGGTCACTAATATTTTCTGAAACCATTCCTTTAACAGGATCAGCTAAGTAAGCAAATGCAAATCTCCCAACCGGATTAAATGAAGCATTGATGAAACTTACATTGCATGAAAAGTACTTCTTAAATGATTTGGTATAATCAACTTTTAATTCTTGTGTTGAATTCATTCTGGCATTTCCTGAAAAGAAATTAAAGAACTGAAATATTCCTCCAGTTGAAATAGAACTTATGGGTGAATTACTTATTCCTAATAAATCATAATCATCTCTATAATTCATCGAAAATTTGGTCCACATTTTATCATCTAAAATATAATCAAAACCCAATTGGTACTTAAATCTTTTATCATTAATACCATAAGCGAGGTAAGTATTAAAAACAAATTTCTGGTGAAAATCATAATTGGTTTTAAAACCAACCCGAAGTCTGGTTCCTTCAACCTGATTAAAAGAAATCAAGTTCATATACGGACCCCAATCTAATTTCCCAATACGTCTGTAGCCTTCAACAATGGTATGAATAACATCAACATAAGTTTTCATGATTGGCAGATTATTAACTGAATCCACCTTTAAAAACATTTCCTTTTCAATGTTACTTAGGGGTTCTGAACGCTTATCCGACCAAAAAGAAGTATCCTTTAAACCGGCATCTTGATTGGTTAAAATGGCATAATCAAAAAACTCTTCAGGTCTTTTTTTATTGATAACAAAATTTGAATACGCATTATAAAAACCTGCTAAAACAGCGCTACCGGCCTTCGAAATTCTGGCAAAATCGAATACAATTCTGGAACGTGAAGTAATCCATGGACCAGCGCTTGTAGGAGCCCATTCTTGTTGTAATTTTATTTTATTGATAAAATTTACATTTGATTCTTTGCCTATAAATAAATCAACTTTTGTTAAAGCATAAGAACTGTCTTCAATCCAAATTAAACCTTCAAAACCTAAGTCTTGTTTACGTTTAAGATTTAATTGAATTTTATATGTTTTTACTCCGTTATTTTCAGTTGAATCGAGTAAGGTATAGATATAAAAAGTATGAGCAGCATCTGCAATTGGTGAGATAAAGTCTTTGTTTAGAATACGTAAATAGTTTCCATACAAATTATAATGATGCAATTCACCACCCATTAAATCTGTTAAGTAAGAGTTCTTTTCAATACCAATTCCGGAGTATCGACTACCTTCGATTTGCTCTTTGGTTAAAACTGGGCTCTTGTTATAATAATATTTTGAAAAAGTTTCACTAACCAATGCAGGAAGAATATGTTTCCCATCCTGATTTTTCATTTGGTTTAATGTATCAAATAAAGATTGAAGAGGTTTTAGAATTGGATTATTCCTCATCTCATCAGAAACATTTGTCAAAGAAAGATCGAGTTTTGAATAAGAATCATATTCATAAGCATCGAGGTTTTCCTGAGTATTTATTCCCTTATTTTTCCTAGCCCCATTCACAATTCTAAGAGCTGGATTTAATCCCGGTCTAACAATTGCTTCGTTCATTTCAAGAGTTTGTTCTTCAAGCTCTATTAGCAAAGTTTGAGTTTGATTTCTCTTAATTTTTACACCCAATTTTTTATAACCCATATAGGTTACAAAAAGTGAATCGGTTGGTTTAGTTGTGCTGATTTTGAATCTACCTTCAAAATTAGACGTTGTTCCACCGGGCACTCCTTTGAAACCCATGCTTACATAAGGAAGTGCTTCTTTGGTTCTTTTATCCTGTATTTTACCCGTTACAACTGTTTCAGTTTGAGCAAAGACCAATAAGGGAAATAGAAAAAAAAGGATAAAAGAAAAACGCATTTTGGGGGTTCTAATTCAACATTCTAACTTTCATTCTAACATCCTTAACAGGTCTGTCGCCCGGTCTGGTTTGCACTTCAGCAATTTTATCCAAAACCTCCAAACCAGAAATCAGCTCTCCAAATACAGTATAATCACCATCAAGATGAGGAGTTCCACCGATTTTCATGTAATAATCAATTTGGTCGTAATCAATTTTGTTCGGCTCAAGTTTACCATATTCCTTTTCAACTTCAGCTTGAAGAGAAAGCATATAATTTTGTTGAGCCTCTTTATTACCAGTGGCCTGAAGTTCTGATAAACGCGCTTGAACTGTATCTTTTTGATAAAGTGTATACATCATTAATTGTTTGCGACTTAAATTCCTGCTATTGATAATTTTTTCCAGTTCTTCAAGCGTAAAAGTTTTTCCCTGAACAATATAAAACTGGCAACCACTTGAAGCTCTTTCAGGATTATTATCTCTAGCGGCAGATAAAGCTCCTCTTTTATGGAATAAACTTGGTAAAAACTCAGCCGGAATTCTATAACCAACATCTCCCGAACCTAACATAGCTGTTGAATCAGCTGTTTTTGATGTTGGATCTCCACCTTGAATCATAAATGATTTTATAATTCTATGAAACAATAAACTATCATAAAAACCCTGTTTAACTAATTTCACAAAATTATCTCTGTGTAAAGGAGTTTCATTGTATAATTTAGCAACCATCACACCATAATCAGTTTTTATTTCAACCAATCTTTCTGCGCTTTTTGCAGGATTGATTTTGGTAACAATGTGTTTAGGTATAGGATTAGCTTTGGCCTTGTTAGTAACTGAAGGCTTTTGAGCAGGCGTTTTTTTAGTTTGCGCCTGGGTTTGAATAAGAAATAAACTTAATAAAATAGTGATGATGATTTGTTTTCTCATATTGTATAAATCCTTAATTGGCAAGATATAAATTTCTCAAATAAAATATAGACTGATTTACCTATGAAATGGTTTGATTGTCCTCAAAAAAACCATTTTCATCGAAATAACGAACCAGTAATTTCCTTAATAACAATTCTTGTGCCATTAAATCGCCATAAGGTGGTCTGGAAATCTGACGGTAATGAGGCCAGCCATCATCATCATTTCCTTCAAATTCAAAATGACCTTCATAACTCAACAATTTGGCAGTAGCAATATGCATGAGGTCCATTTTTTCGTGTTTTGCAAATTCTCTTAAAACACCAAGTTCCTGAACACCAACTAAAAATAAAATGGCATCCATATTCGGCTTTTTACCAAACTGCTTTTTTAGGTCGAAAACCAACCTATACCACAATGATTTTTCTCTATCACTCAGTTTTATATCTAATATATTTTCCTTTTGTTCATCTGACATAAGCCGCAAAATACATCATTAGAACTTGTACAAAAAGAAAAGAGTGTTTAATTACAATTCTAATTTCACAATCATCTGCTCATATTGAAATTGTATATTTGAATTATGACTCATCGTATAAAATTTCTACTATTTCTGCTTTTTGCTGTAAATCAAGCATTTTCTCAAAATAGTCCAAAAGTAGTTTCTGGCCCAATGAATGGTTATGCTGAACATTCGGAGTGTTTGGTGTGGATTCAAACTGAAGCTTGTGAAAAAGTTAAAATTGAATATCGTAAAAAAGGAAACAAAGATTGGTTAAGCGATGAGCAAAACTTGAGCTTTTCAAAGAAACCAAGTATCACAAAATTCATTCTTACTGAACTTGAATTTGGTAGTACTTACGAATACAAAATATTACTAAACGGAAATACTGAGTATAAACCTGGATACAATTTAGAATTCAAAACCAAAAAAATGTGGGAATGGAGAACTCCCCCACCCGATTTTACATTTTTATTGGGCTCTTGTTTATATGTAAACGATAGTGCTTACGAGAGACCGGGAAAGCCATACGGACAAGGAACTGAAATTCTAAAATCTATGAGTGCAACATCAGCAGATTTTATGCTTTGGTTAGGTGATAATACTTATACAAGAGAGGCAGATTATAGCAGCGAAAGTGGTTTTAAAAACAGGTATTTACATACAAGAAAAGACCCAAATCTTCAGGAATTTTTATCCAAAATACATCATTATGCCATGTGGGATGATCATGATTATGGTGAAAATGATGCCAGTTCTTCTTACGATTTAAAGGATGTTAGCAGAAAAACATTCATCGATTATTGGGGAAATAAAACTTATGGTCAGGATGGCAAAGGTATTTATAGCAGCTTCCGTTTTTCTGATGCCGAATTCTTTTTATTAGACGACAGAACATTTAGAGATGAAAGCGATTTGGATGAAAATAAAATCAAAAAAACACAATTAGGAAAAGAGCAACTTACTTGGTTAAAAAATAAACTGAAACACAGCGCGGCAAGCTTCAAATTTGTTTGTGTGGGTGGCCAGTTTTTAAATGCCAATACCGACAAAGAATCATTCAATTTATACAAAAAAGAAAGAGAAGAAATTCTTCAGTTTATTGTTGACCAAAATATAGGTGGAGTTATATTTTTGAGTGGCGACAGGCATCATACAGAAATTTTAAAAGAAGAAAAATACAAGGAAAAATTGGGTTATACTTTTTATGATATTACCTCTTCGCCATTAAGTGCAGGTCCATCGAATATTCTAAAATCAGAAGAAGCCAAAAACCCGCAAAGAGTAGCAAATACATTGGTAGTTGAGAACAATTATTGTAGTATTAAAATATCAGGACCCAAAAAAGGAGAACGTGTTTTATTGATTACTTGTTACGATAAAAAAGGCGTTGTAAAATGGGGACATCAGATAAAAGAATCTGAATTAAAAACTTTGAAGAAGTAGATAATTAAACCATGCTTTAAAATTACTGTCTGCTAAAATCATATATTAAAAACCTGAAGAAAAAAGCGAAATAAGCTCATTCTCTTTTACATTATCAAAAACCTGTCAATCAAAATGGCAGGTTTTTTTTTGCAATTTAACCTCTTCGAAAGCAAGGTTTTTAAGCATGGCATTTAAATTTTGTTAAATTGCATTTGATAAATTTTGTTTATCACCAAAAACAAAGTTTAAATCAGTAGGTATTATGGAACAAAAAGCGAAAATTATTCAGGAACAATTCATCAACAGAATTAAATCGGCACTAGCCCC
>JBIPMI010000380.1:0-2802 GCA_044369215.1 Bacteroidia bacterium
AAAACCAAAACAGGTATTAATTCCGGATGATTTAAATCCAGGTTTAATTGTTTAAGTGCTAATTCAGCAGAATTAAAAACAACTACCTCGCACTCCCAACCTGAGCGTTCTATCATTTTAGAACTTATCAAATTGAATATTTTATCATCGTCTATTAAAAAACACCTATCCATAAAAAGTAAAAAATAAACTTGAAATCCTATAATTGGCTTTTAAGCAGTCGAATATATTGGATTTAAATTTTAAAAAAAAGAGTAATTATTTTAATTTTGTATTGATTATTACTCAATTTCAAATCGACTAGGCAAATTAATGACAACTACAGAACCTTTGCCTAAAACAGAACTCACTTCAATTCTACCATTTAATTTTGATACAATTTCCTTGCAGATATAAAGTCCTAAACCGGTGCCGGAAGTTGAATTAGAAGCTCTAAAAAACATATTAAAAACCATTTGAAGATTGGCCTCACTAATACCTTCACCATTGTCTTCAATTCTTAAAATGATTTCATCCTTCTTTTTATAAGCTTTGACTTTAATATAAGAATTTGCAATTTCTTTTCTGGAATATTTAACTGAATTTGCAATGATATTTTTTATAACAGTATTTAAACGAGGTTTATCTGAGCTGAATTGAAGGTTATTCTCTATATCCAGCATCAAATCAACATGATGGTCTGAATAGTATTTTACATCATTAAATGCATTAGTAACTATTTCTCTGATATTAATAAATTCGGGCCTGATACCCAATCTGGCATTTCTCGAATAATCAAGAATTTCTTTAATTGTTTCGTCCATTCTTGATACGGATTCAGCAACTAAAGCCAAGTACTGGTCGTTCTCTTGAGTATCAATAGATTTGGTATCTATTAAAGCCAATAAACCTTTAATTGCTAATAAAGGAGCTCTTAAATCATGAGAAACACTGTAAACAAAATTATCAAGTTCTGAATTGATTTTCTTTAATTCAACATTATTTAAAAGTATTTCATTTAGGGCTAAATGTCTTTTTTCTTCAACAGCAATAGCAGCTGCTATAATTCCAATAATCTGCTTATCCTCATCGGTTGGCTGAGTTGCACTTGCAAAACAGATGCCCAAAATTCCGGTTGTCAATCCTTCCAGTTTTACTTTTCTACCAATAGTCCTAAACTGATGAACATCTGCCCCTTTACTTTTCATTTCAGCTTTAAATTCGGGAGGAATATGCGTATCAAATGTAGTTTCTTCTTTAGAATTTCTAATGAATGTTTTTAAATAAATGATATCATTTACTTTAAGAGATATTGGAGATTGCTTTGTTTTAGAACTTGAATTAGAAAATAAATCTAATTTATCCAATCCCTTATAAAAGCAAAAATCTGCGTTTAATAATTCACAGGCTACATCTGTAAGTTTTCCAATATTTTCGATAGGAACAGAACCAAATCCTAAGAAAACTTTTGCTAATCTGGAAAGTCTATATTCCGAAGATTGAATTCGTTTAGCTTTTTGAAGGTTATTAAATTGTGATATAACCTGTTGTGCGAATAATCCAAAAGCATTTGCTCTTTTTTCATCAACAGGATTATAACTTATGGCACCCGATTTGAGTACACCACCAACCAAGTAAATTGAAACATTTAATTCCTGATTTACTGCACTTGTAAGCATTAGTTGATTAAAGGGAATAAGATTACTTAATTCGTCCCACTGGCCATCGTTTAATTTAAGTACCTTACCGTTGTCATAATAATTTAAATTACCATTTAAGAGATTATAAATTCGGTATGCTTCTTCATTTTGGAGAGAAAATCCCTCCATTTCATAACTAAGTAAAAACTGGTTATTCTGACTCGAAACTATTACTAAACCAATTTCAAATTCAAAAATATCAATAACTGATTCAGCAACTAACAATAAAAAATCTGACTCTTCACTCTCCTCAAATGCTTCCTTGTTAAAAGCATTCATACGTTTGTGCATCACCACCTCACTATCCAGCCGATCACGAACATTTATCAGAGATTGTTCAACAGCTGAAAATCTTGAGACTCTTAGCTGTAAATCTCTGAATTGATTGATTAATTGCTCCTTGCTTAAATCTTCAAGGTCTGTATGAGTTAATATCCCCATAGAAAAATTAGTGATATTATTTTCTGTAGATTACATATAAAGCTGTGGTATAATTATGGTAAGTATTCTTACCCGATAATTTTGCAAATTCACCAAAACCATACATTCCTAGCCAAGGTGGACATTCACCGTTGTTTGAAAAAGGGAATTGCATTCTGTTTACCAATTCTTCTTTCAAAATTCTATTAAACAAGAATCTTCCGCGAGCAAGGCAATCCGCATGAAAAACAGCAACAGGAGTTTTACCCTCAGATCTTTTAACCATATCAGAAACTATTCTATCCATTTCAGAGAAAATTTTCTCTTCATCTCGTTGCGTTAACCAAAGTTTAGTTCCTTCCTTAATCGAAGTTGCATATACCATCTCCTCTTCAATTCTAGTAGTTACAGCTCTGAGGATATGATCATTGCCATATTCAATTGCTAGCTCTTCTGTTAATTGCTCAGCTAATGCTCCAATTGGAATTGTATCTCCACAATTATTGTCGGAGTTAAAACCTAAACGCTGTGTAAATTCTGACCATGCCGGTTTTCCATTTAATTCAATAATTCTATTTCCCTCAGCCTTTGTTACCACAAAAGGCTCTCCATATGCAACAAAACCATGTGTTGCGAAAGTGTCAATTACTAATGATGGATCTGAAAATCCTACTAAAAAAGAAGCATGTTCATATACATTTTT
>JBIPMI010000093.1:0-9563 GCA_044369215.1 Bacteroidia bacterium
AGAATTACTTATCATGGAAAAATTCGAAGAAAAACAAAGATTTACGCAATGGTGGTTATGGCTAATTTTACTTGCTGCATGCATCTTTCCATTCATACCCGTTATGATGGGTTTAGATTCTAAAACAGACCAGTGGCTAGGATTATTAGCTATGAGTATTTTGCTTTTCCTGATTGTTGGATTGTTGTTTTTGCTTCAGTTAAAAACCACTGTTGATGATGAGGGAATTCACTATCAGTTTATCCCATTTCATTTCAAACAAAAAACCATTCTTTGGCAAGACATCAAATCAGCAGAAGTAAGAAAATATGAGCCTTTAAAAGAATATGGTGGCTGGGGAATAAAAGGTTTCAGCAAGAAAAACAGGGCCTATAATGTAAAAGGAAATATAGGTTTACAATTGGTACTTAAAACCGGTGATAAAATTCTTTTTGGAACACAAAAAGAAGAGGAGTTGAAGGTCTTTCTAAAATCAAACAAGAAAAGGAAATAAGACAATTGGCATTAAACTCAAACAAGTTTTAAAAACCAATATTGAAAGTCCGGTATTTGCAAAAGCATTAAATTGCAACAACAGAGGCTGCCTTGCCAGCAATATAACCTGTTGTCCATGCTGCTTGAAAGTTAAATCCACCAGTGATTCCGTCAATATCAAGAACCTCACCGGCAAAATGTAAACCCTTCATGCGTTTGCTTTCCATGCTTTTAAAATCAACATCATCCAAATGAATGCCACCACAGGTAACAAACTCTTCTTTAAACGTAGTTTTACCTTTTACATGGTAAGTATCATACATTAAACAACGAATTAACAGATTCACTTGTTCCTTGCTTACTTCAGCCCAATTTGAATGCCCATCTAAATTTGCCTTTTCCATTAAATATGCACTAAGTCGTTTAGGCATGATAAATGGAAACAAACTGGCAACTTGTTTTGAAGGATTAGCGGCTTTTAAGTTCATGAGTTCCTGACGAACAGCATCTTCTTTTTTACCTTCCAGCCAATTGATTTCTACCTCAAAATCGTATTCTTTTTCAGCTAAATATTTTGCACCAAATGAAGACGCTTTTAAAACAGCCGGACCACTTAAACCCCAATGCGTAATTAAAACCGGACCGGTAGTTTCGAGTTTGGAATTCAAAATTCTTACTCTGGCCGGATTCATGCTGATACCGGTAAGTTCAGCTAATTTTTCATCCTGAATATTAAATGTAAATAAAGATGGGACCGGCGTTTCGATGCGGTGACCCAATTCTTTTAACCATTGAAGACCTTCAGCTTTTGGACTTCCACCGGTTGCAACGATTACTTTTTTACAGGGAATTTTTTCTCCGTTTTCTAAATACACTTCAAAACCACCATGAAAACTAGGAACAATTTTTCGAACAGCAGTTTCCAATCGGATTTGAACTTTAGCCTTTTTAGCTTCTTTTTCAAGACACTCAATAATGGTTTGTGAATCGTCGGTAGTAGGGAACATTCTACCATCGGGTTCTGTTTTAAGCTTTACTTTTCTCGATTCAAACCACTCAACGGTATCTTTAGGTTGAAAGCGACTAAAAGCACTTTTCATTTGTTTTTCGCCACGCGGATAACTCTGAGAAAGCTGCTTTAAATCGAAACACGCATGCGTAACATTACAACGACCGCCGCCGGAAACTTTTACTTTCTGAAGGGTTTTAGAAGATTTTTCTAACAGAATAACCTCAAGGTTTTCGTTTGATTGTGCGCAGGTGATTGCTGCAAAATATCCTGCAGCTCCACCTCCAATTACAAGTACTTTGTTCGACACAGGGACTTATTATTAAAGGATTTTGACCTGCAAAGATAGCAAAACAGCCCCTCTTTTCTAAATTATTCCCCAAAAATGGCTTTTCAGGGGAATCTCTTTTAAAAAAATCAGAAAAAAGAGGGCTTTTCGGGTTTTCTTTATTTGGCGGCTTATTCAAAATCATTTATGTTTGCCTGTTAGGCTTCGGCCTGCAAATCAAAGCACCTTATTTATTTAAAGAAAATGAACCTTTAAGTATTTGATGTGTAATGTAAAATCGAACAATTTTTGTTTTTGAAATGAATAAATACAATCAGTTTAACAATGTGCTGGGCTGGATTCTCTTCGCAGTTTCCCTTGCCACTTACACACTTACCCTCGAACCAACAGTGAGTTTTTGGGATTGCGGTGAGTTTATTTCCGCTTCTTATCGTTTGCAAATTTGTCACCCACCGGGAGCTCCGCTCTTTTTAATGATTGGTAGAGTTTTCTCTTTGATGGCCGGTGATGATGTTACCAGAGTTGCTTTTTGGGTGAATATGGTTTCTGCTGTAACCAGTGCTTTAACTGTCATGTTTATGTTTTGGACAATCACACATCTTGCAAAAAAGATGTTAGTGAAAAGTGGCGAAGCTGAAGGTTGGCAGTCAATTGCAATCATGTTCTCTGGAATCGTTGGTGCATTAACTTTAAATTTCTCAGATACTTTCTGGTTTTCAGCTGTTGAAGCTGAGGTATATGCTTCATCGAGTTTCTTTACTACACTCACTTTCTGGTGTATTTTGAAATGGGAAAACATTGCGGGTGAAAAAGATGCAAACCGTTGGTTGGTATTAATTGCTTACCTGATTGGTTTAGCAATTGGTGTCCATTTGTTGAACTTATTGGTTATCCCGGCAATTGTTTACGTAGTATATTTCAAACAAAACCACTTTACAACAAATGGTTTCTTAAAAGCTACTGCTGTTGCGGTTTTAGCTATTGGAATTGTACAATTTGGAATTATACCGGGACTACCAGGTATTGCTACCAAATTAGATTATTTACTAGTTAACTCATTCGGCTTTAACTTTAATGCCGGTGCTTTATTAATGATTGCATTGTTATTAGCATTATTAGCCAGCACATTACACTATACTCATACCAAGAGTTCTGTAAGTTTATATGTTGCAATTGGTTCTTTTGCTGCCATGGCACTTTCTTCATTCATTATCAATGCTAGTATTGGTGCTTTCTTATTCTGGGGTATTTTAGGTGCCGTTATTTACTATTTCGTATTCAAAAAAGAAGCAGCCATGCAAATGGTTAACTTAATTGTTTTGTGTTTCTCTTTTGTTGTGATTGGTTATTCTTCATACAGCATGATTATCATTCGTTCTTTGGCAAATCCGCCAATTGATATGAACAATCCTGACCAACCTTTCTCATTGTTGAGTTACTTAAATCGCGAGCAATACGGAGAAAATCCTTTGGTTTATGGTCAGTATTTCTATGCCAAAGTGGTTGATGTTAAAAAGGGTAATATGCAATATGCCAAAGGTTTTGATGGTAAATACGAAGAAACCGGAGAAAAAATTGAGCGTATTTACGATCCTAAAGATTGCACCATTTTCCCTAGGATGTGGGCTGATAGACCTGATTATGTAAGCTCATACAGAGAATGGGAAAAAATTCCTGAAGGAAAAAGAGCCACATTTGCTAAAAACGTAGATTTCTTATTGAGTTACCAATTAGGATTTATGTATTGGAGGTATTTCTTCTGGAACTTTATTGGTAGACAAAACGACGACCAGGGTTTTGGAGATATTACACGTGGTAACTGGATTAGTGGAATTAACTTTATTGATGAATGGCGTTTAGGTCCAATTAGTAAAGCACCTGATAGCATTAAAAACAACAAAGCACATAATACTTATTTCTTCCTTCCTTTGATTCTTGGTTTGATTGGAATGTTCTTCCACTTCAAAAAAGCAAAAGAAGATGCTGTTATTGTTAGTACATTGTTCCTGTTCACAGGATTTTTCATCATTCTTTACCTGAATTTCCCTGCACATCAGCCAAGAGAAAGAGATTATGCTTATGTTGGTTCATACCAGACGTTTATGATATGGATTGGATTGGGAGTTCTAGCTGTGGTTGATTTCTTATCGAAGAAAATAAACAAAACTGCCGCTGCTGCCGGAGCTGGAATTCTAACCTTAGCTGCTGTTCCTGTTTTAATGGGCTCTCAAAACTGGGATGACCACAACCGTTCTAACAGATTCACTGCTTTACATTTTGCTGAAGACTATTTGAATTCTTGTGCTAAAGATGCAATCCTTTTCACCAATGGTGACAATGATACTTACCCATTGTGGTATGCTCAAAATGTTGAAGGCATTAGAAGTGATATTCGTGTTATTAATATGAGTTTGTTAAACACCGATTGGTATACTGATGGTTTGAAAAAACAAGCTTATGATAGCAAGCCTATTGAATTCAGCATGACACCTCAACAGTACAAACAAGGTACCAGAGATTATGTTGTTTACTACGAAAATCCTGAATTGGAAAGACGTTATGGAATCAACAAAACTGATTACTATCCATTACAAAACATCATGGCCTTTATGAATGATGATAAAGATCCAATGGGTACAGTTCAAACTCAAGGTGGAGAAGCTTTAAGATATTATCCTACTAAGAAGTTCTCTTTATTGGTTGATAAACAAGCTGCATTGAAAAATGGAATTGTTAGACCCGAAGACGCTGCTTTAATGGTTGATAGTATTAAGTGGGAAATTGGAAACAGCAATTTAATGAAAGCTGATTTGGTATTGTTAGATATCATTGCATCTAACTACAATTCAAGACCAATTTACTGGGCTATTACAACAGGTAGTGATGTGTATTTGAATCTACAACCTTATTTCCAATTAGAAGGTTTAACTTACCGTTTGGTTCCTATTATCAATACATTTACTCAGGATGGCAATACAGGTAGAATCAATACAACAGTATTGTATGATAACTTGTTGAACAAATTCAAATGGGGTAATATGGGTGAACCGGGAGTTTACCTAGATGAAACCATTTTGCGTCAGACTAAAAACTTCAGAAACATTTTCTTCCGTTTATCTGAAGCTTTGGTGATGGAAAACAAAAAGGATTCTGCTGTTAAAGTAATCGACCATTGCTTAAAAGTAATTCCTAAAGAACAAGTTCAACATGATGTATTTACTGTTCGTTTAATTGAAGCATATTACCGCGCTGGTGCAGTAGATAAAGCTAATGCATTGAGCAAAGAGTTGTTTACTTTCTTTGAAGAAAGAACCAGATACTATATGAGTTTCAAAGACAAGAAAGGTGCAGTAAAACCAGAAATCGATGACCACATGCAAATCATGGGTTACTTGTCGCAAATGGCAGAATTTAACAAACAAACTGAATTGGCTAAAGAATTTAAAGCTAAGGTGGATTCATTACAGGCAGGCATTTAATCTTTATAGGGCCAACTGAAAAAGTCAGAAATGAGTTAACTTTAAGTACTGGAAATTTTGATATACTTCAAATTTCCAGTAACAACAAAGTTGGCTTATTTCTGACTTCATATTTTGGGGAGATTTATTTTCTTAGTTAATTTATTATTTGAAAATTTATCAAAATTCCATCCATAAAAAACTAGAATAGTATCCTCAAAACCTATTAATCAACACTCATAATAATTTTCGGCAAGCCAAATGTATCAATCATCAAATAACAAAAACCAAATCTATGGCCTGCACGCAGTGAAAGAAGCACTAGGTGCAGGTACAGATTTAATAAAAGTTCAGGCACAAAGAGGGATTCAAAACCCTCTTTTTGATGAAGTAATTGCGCTTTGCAGAAAAAACGATGTGCCAGTTACTTTTGTTCCCCGTGAGAAATTTGAATTCCTGAGAGATAAAAACCACCAAGGAATCTGTGCTTATATTTCTCCAATTACTTATTACAGTCTCGAAAACCTAGTTCCACAATTATTTGAAAAAGGAAAAGACCCTTTTTTAATGATTCTTGATAGGGTTACAGATGTAAGAAATCTGGGTGCAATTGCCCGAACAGCTCTTTGTGCCGGTGTTGATGCAATTGTAGTTCCTTATACAGAAACTGCACCAGTAAACGACGATGCCGTAAAAACATCAGCAGGTGCTTTATTAAAAATTCCTGTTTGCAGAGAAAAGCACCTCAAAACAACTTTGGAGTATTTAAACCAATCTGGTTTTACTACTGTTGCTTGTACCGAAAAAGCCAGGCACGATTTCCATAAAACCCCATTAACTGGACCATTGGCAATTGTAATGGGAAATGAAGAAAACGGAATTGGTAACGACCTGATTAAAAAATGTACCTACCTATCTAAAATCCCAATGGATTTTGGAGTAAGTTCTTTAAATGTTTCGGTTGCTGCAGGTATTGCTATGTACGAAGCACTTCGCCAAAGAAATATTAGTATAGAACCCGAAATTTAAGTGTTGCAGGAATTTCCTTCAATTCACTGATTACATCTTTTTCATACTGCTTGTCTACATCAGTAATTACATAACCAATGGCATCATTGGTTTTTAGGTATTGTCCTGTAATATTGATTTTCTTCTTTGCCAATACCCCATTAATCTGTGCTAAAACGCCCGGTACATTTTTGTGTATATGGATAAAACGATGTCCGTTGTTTAGCGGAGGTAAATTCAATCTTGGGAAATTATCACATGATTGTGAGCTACCGGTATTCATGAAATCAATGGCTCTTTCACTTACTATTTCAGCAATATTATTTCTGGTTTGATTGGTGGCCAAACGTTTATTAAAGCTTGAAATGGTTTGAGGAAATTTCTGTGTCTTCTTATAGGTTTCTTCTGATAAACAATCAATTCCGAAACCACCTAGTTTTTTGCTAACAAGGGCTTCTTTTACAGCAACTAAATCTACTGCATAATCATAACCCATATTGATTAAAAGAGCGTTGGTTTTCATCAGCTTTAACTCTTTTGAACCTATTAGTAATTGCTTATTGAAACGCTTTCCAGCTGCTAAAAAAACCAAATCCGACTTCTTTAATAAATCAGGTAAAAACTTCATTCTTTTAGCATTTCCTAATGGTGGTCTTTCATCAATATCATAATACAAAACCTCCATTCCTAAATGTAAAGCCATTACAGATAATAAAGAACCACTGTGTCCGTAACCTACAATACCAATTGTTTTGCCGGGTAATTCCTCTTCTTGTAATCGGAATAAATGAAGAATTTTCATCAAACCTAATTCCAAAACACTTCTTGTATGGGCATAAGAACTACCAAACAAAGCAATTCCTTTTTTAGCTAGCTGATGTCCAAAATCCTTATTATCCAATTCGCCCCAGACACCCATTAACAAACACTTGGTTTCATTAAGTAAAAGCAGTTTTTTATAATCAACATTCGGATGAAAAACAATGATTTGTGATTGTTGAGCTTCATTGGTAACGCTATCAAAATCGGCCTTTGCAGGCATTTTCTTGATTTGATAGGCCTCTTTCTTTAACATAGATTCGGTAGCAAAACAATCTTCACCCCATAACAAAGCTTTAATTTTGCTTTTAGGGAAAGAAATGGCCATAGGGAGTTTTTCCTGAAAAAGAATTTCATCTAAACTTGATGCAATATTTTTTGCTTTGCTGATAACAGAAGGTCTGGAAACATTTTCAGTAAAAGCGAAAAAGCTATTCGCCATACCCGATTCAAATAATTCATAATCGGTATAACCATCTCCAATTACACAAACATTTCCTTTTAGTTTAAGGTGTTTAAGCAATTTAACTTTACCCTGTTCTTGAGCGAGGAAATTTTCATCATCAGCCCCAATAATATTATTCTTTTTATCATATACAAATGTGTTTGCATACACACAATCGGCATCAATAAAATATGGTTTAACAACAGGCTCAATAAACTCTTTAAATCCGCCGGAAACAATAATTACACGTCCTTGATACTCTTTAAAAAACTCTTTGTTTCTGGCAAAAGAAACACTCACCTTTTTACGAAGTTTATTGACCAGCATTTGTAAGTGATACTTTTTTGCCGATAACAAAGCAATTCTGGCTTTAAGCGATTTAGGGAAAGGCATTTTACCCTCCATGGCCAAATCCGTTAATTGTTTAATCTTTTCAATGATTAACTCTTTATCAGGATCATTCTTTAAACTAATAGCCGCCAACTCTTCCATGGCTTCTACCTGCGTAAAAGTGCTATCAAAATCAATTACAAAATATTGTTCTTTCTTCGCCATGATGATATAAAAAAAGCAGCCCAAATTTGGACTGCTTTTCTAAAAATTCTTAGTAAAATTTATTGTTTAGTGAATTTTTGTGTAAGCAATCCTTGGTCTGTAATCGATTTAATTACATATACACCCGTTGATAGTGAACTTACGTCAATTGTATTTTCGATGGTTGTTCCTTCTAGAATAACTCTTCCACTTAAATCGTAAATTTTGTATTCTTTGCTTTCAACACCTTCAATAAATAATTTGTCGGTGGCAGGTACAGGATATAAAGTGTATTGTTCAACAGTTAATTTTGGTAAACCAATTGAAGACCCATCGTAATCAATGATACATCTTAATTCTGTTTGCTGACGAATTACATCAGTTAAAGTAACACCAATAAAACTAGTTAAAACGATTTTGAATTCACGTGTTCCCCAAAAATTAGCATCAGGTGTCAAGTTTAATTTGTATTTCTTTCTGCTTGAACCATCATAAACATTTGTTCCCGGCATGAATTTGTGAAGTATCGGTGTAAAGTTATAGTGAACCCCATTTACAGCACTACCACTAATATCAGAAACTGAAGCACCAACTTCAAAATCCAATGTGTCGTTACCTGGCACATATACAATTAATTCAAAAGCCGCATCCGGATCTGAATTGGTATAATTGTCGTAACCTGGTGCAACAAATCCAAATTTTACTTGGGCTTGAGATACCATTGCTAGTGAAAAAACTACACATAGTAAAAATATTTTCTTCATAATCATTCCTTTTAAAATCTAAGTAAAATGTCAAACTAACAGCTTATCCACAATTTGACTTTTTACAGCACTACAAGTTTAATAAAATATTTGATGAAAAAAAGAGCTAAATGGTTGCTTTTACCTAATTCTTATATTTTGACCTTTTTTAAGGTTTCCATCCAAATTCTTATTTAGCTCCTTGATACCGGCTACAGTGACACCATATTTTCTTGCCAAAAGAAAAATAGTTTCACCTTCTTCCACAACATGAGTAAGACTTTCGGCGTTTTTAGGTCTTTCTTTTTCAGCAATTGCAGGTACAATTGTTAAACTCTGTCCGATGCTAATTTGGTCGGAAACCAAATTATTAGTTGCCTTAATATCAGCTGGTTTTAAATTGTACATTTTCGAAATACTGAACAAAGTTTCACCCTGACGAACAATATGCAAGCCCGGAACTGTTTGTGGGTCTTTGGTATCGGCTGATTTTATTGCCGGGTTGATGATTAATTTTTGTCCAACCTCGATACTGTCTCCAGATAAAACATTCAAAAACTTAATGGCATCTACCCTTACGCCGTATTTTTTACTAATTCCATAAAGAGTTTCACCCTTTTGAACTGTATGAAAGAAACTAAGGTTTTCCCTAAAATCATGCATTGGGTCGGGTTTAGTAACTTCCACATCTACTGGCTTTTGAGTTTCAATATTTTTTATTGGGTCTTCATAAACCTTTTCATTGAATTGGGTATCAACTTTAGCTACTTCTGGCGCTTTTTCT
>JBIPMI010000381.1:0-2800 GCA_044369215.1 Bacteroidia bacterium
GTTTGTGGCAAATCGAGTATAGAATCTGTGATGGATTCATGCAAAATGAAAGTAAATTCAGACAAAAAGTTTGAATTGAAACAAATCCTTTTGTTACCAGAATTGCTTCGAACAGAACAAATCAGTTTTAAGTATACAGGCGGCTTACATGCATCAGCTTTTTTTGATGATAAAGGCAAAATAGTTTTGTTAAGAGAGGATGTAGGCAGACATAATGCATTAGATAAATTAATTGGAGCCATGTTAGAAAAGCCGATTCATGAATACGGATTGATATTAAGTGGCCGAATCAGTTTTGAGTTGATGCAAAAAGCAGCAATGGCAGGCATTCAACTGGTTTGCGCAATTGGAGCGCCATCGAGTTTAGCAGTTGAAATGGCCAAGGAGTTTAATATTACCCTAATTGGTTTTCTTAAATCAGATAAAATGAACATTTATAGCGGGGAAGAGAGAATTGTGTTTTGATGAATATGATTCGTCTTATTAATTATAAACTTTTGAACCTTTTGCTTTAATATTCAAAAACAAAAAAGCCGCTCCAAATTTGAAGCGGCTTTTCTATTATTTAAAAATAAACAATTACTCTGTTGGTGGTGTTTCGGTCTCTTCCGTTGTTGCTTCTGATGTACTTTCAGGAGCTTCTCCGGTCATATCAATTACACCTTCGATGATGGTTCCATCCTCTCCTATCAATTCATCTTCTTCACCTTCAATTACATCAATTTTTGCTACCGATGCAATTTCATCTTTATCACCAATATTAATCAATCTTACACCTTGCGTTACACGACCTAATACTCTCAAATCTTTCATTGCCAAACGAATGGTAATTCCTGATTTGTTGATAATCATGATATCGTTATTGTCATCAACATCTTTGATTGCTACCAATTTACCTGTTTTATCGGTAATGTTCATGGCACGAACTCCTTTACCACCGCGATTGGTGATACGGTATTCTTCAACCTCAGAACGTTTACCCATTCCATTTTCACTTACAACCAATACATTGGTTAAAGCTGGATCTGCAATAGAAACCATTCCAATAACTTCATCACCTTCATCTAAACGTATAGCTCTAACTCCAGTAGCATTTCTACCCATCGGACGAACTGTGCTTTCATTGAAACGAATGGCTTTACCTTCTCTTGACGCAATAATGATTTCGCTGGTACCGCTGGTTAATCTTGCTTCAACCAAGTGATCACCTTCTCTAACAGTAATGGCGTTGATACCATTTGCTCTTGGGCGACTGTAAGCTTCTAATGTAGTTTTCTTAATGGTACCTTTTTGAGTAACCATAATTACATTTGCCTGGTTGATATATTCCTGGTCATTTAAGTTTTTAACATTCAGGAATGCTTTCACTTTGTCATCAGCCGGCATATTGATGAGGTTTTGAATGGCTCTTCCTTTTGAAGTTTTTTCTCCTTCAGGAATTTCAAAAATCCTCAACCAGAAACATCTTCCTTGTTCTGTAAACAACAATAAGAAATTGTGATTGGTTGCCATGAAAATGTATTCTACGAAATCTTCCTGACGTTTTGCAACGCCTCTACTTCCTCTTCCACCGCGGTTTTGGGTACGGTATTCACTTAATGATGTTCTTTTTACATAACCCAAATGCGAGATGGTAATTACCACTTCATCATCCGGAATTAAGTCTTCCATGCTCATCTCGTTTCCACTCATTTCAATGATTGAACGACGAGCATCAGCATATTTTTCTTTCATTTCAAGCAATTCGTCTTTGATGATTTTCATACGAATTGATTCATCTCCAAGAATTTCTCTTAAATGTGTAATAAACTTCATTAACTCAGCGTATTCTGCACGGATTTTATCTCTTTCAAGTCCGGTTAAACGCTGTAACCTCATATCCAAAATAGCTTTTGCTTGAATATCGGACAACTTGAAGTTTTCCATCAATCCGGCTTTAGCATCATCTGGATTAACGCTCTTTCTGATTAACGCAATTACTTCATCTAAATGGTCTAAAGCAATTAATAAACCTTCTAAAATATGAGCTCTTTTTAAAGCTTCATCTAATTCGTACTGAGTTCTTCTTACTACAACTTCATGTCTGTGTTCAACATAAAACTTAATTAAACCCAATAAATTCAAAGTTTCAGGTCTTCCTTTAACTAAACATACATTGTTAATGTTAAATGAAGTCTGTAACTGCGTGTACTTGTATAATTTGTTTAAGATAACGTTTGGAACTGCTTCACGTTTTAAATCGTAAACAATTCGCATACCATCTCTATCACTCTCATCTCTGATATCAGAAATACCTTCAATTACTTTTTCATTGATTAGCTCAGCAGTTCTTTCAATTAAATAAGATTTATTTACCTGATAAGGAATTTCTGAAACAATGATTTGGTTTTTGCCTGATGCTGAAGTTTCGAAATTGGCTTTTGCACGCATTACAATACGTCCGCGACCTGTTTCAAAGGCTTCTTTTACACCTTCATATCCGTAAATGGTACCACCTGTTGGGAAATCGGGAGCCTTCACGTACTTCATTAAATCAGCTACCGTAACTTCCTTATTATCAATATATGCTACAACACCATCAATTACTTCGCCTAAATTATGCGGAGCCATATTGGTAGCCATACCTACAGCAATACCTGAAGCGCCATTCACTAATAAATTAGGAATTTTAGCCGGCATAACTGTCGGTTCTTGCAAACTATCGTCGAAATTGGGACGAAAATCAACTGTATTCTTCTCTAAATCAACCAATAACTCTTCAGCAATTTTTCTCAATCTTGCTTCCGTATAACGCATTGCA
>JBIPMI010000094.1:0-9552 GCA_044369215.1 Bacteroidia bacterium
TGTAAAAAGTCAAAAAGCGTTTCGGACCCCAAAAATTCTCCAAGAAGCTGCCAAACATCCAAAGAGCAAACATATTATAGCCCAAATGTGAAAATGAACTATGCATAAAAATGTGAGTCAAAATTTGAAAAGGCCTAAAATAATCTGAACTAGGAAAGTACAATCCTAATTTGTCGCTTAAATCACCCCATCCCCTGCTCATAAACAACAACGAACCCAAAAAAGCTAGTCCATTGATAATCATTAAATTTTTTACCACCAATGGAATTCCCGAAGCACCCATTGGTCTATATTGTTGGTACATATCTATTTATTTACTTTCAAACATTTTGGCTAATTCATCAAGACCCAACATCTTTAAACAAGCTCTTCCATCGGGAGCAAAAGAGGGTTCCTGACAAGCAAACAATTCATCAATTAAACGATTCATTTCTTCTGCTTGTAAACGAATTCCTCTTTTAATGGCAGCTTTTATCGCCAGCGTTTTTGCCACCAATTGCTTCTTGTGGTTTTCAGTAGTTTTAGCGTTTTTGTATGTTTCAACTACTTCCTCCAATAAATCCTGTTCGTTGCTCAGGTGTAATTCTGCAGGCAAACCATTTACCACAAATGTATTTTTGCCAAAATGACTGATATTAAAGCCTAAAAGTCGAATATCATCTAAAATTTCAAGCATTATTTGTTCGTCGCCCGCACTCAAAACAACGGTTTTTGGAAAAAGTAATTGCTGACTGGCAACAGGATTTTTGTCTAAAGCGCGCAAGTATTTTTCATATAAAATTCTCTCGTGTGCAGCCTGTTGATCAACCAACATCAAACCTCTTTTTATTTGGGTAACGATATAGGTTTGGTGAAGCTGAAAAAAATTTCTGGAAACTGCCAATTCAGACTCAACAGATGAAGTTCTAACAGTTTCCGGCTCCGATTGCATTTCAGTTTTAGGTTTATCCGGAAAAAGAGTTTCCCAATTTTGATTAACTTGATTTCGCTTTTGAGAATATTCAAATTTTAAATCATCCCATGAATTTCTTTGACTTCTTGATGCAGTTGAAACAGTAGAGTTTTCTGATTCAAATCCCGGATTTTTGCCCAATTCATGGTGCATAAAACGGTTATCATCAAAACCAATATTCATCTCCGGACTATTTAAAATTCCACCCAAAGCTTTACGCACCACAGCTCTTAAAATCTGATAGATGTTCTTTTCATCTTCAAACTTAATTTCTGTTTTTGTGGGATGAATATTTACATCTATTTGTGATGGGTCGATGCTGATATGAAGCACATACAAAGGAAATTGCTCTTTTGATATCAAACCTTCATAAGCACCAACAATGGCGTGGTTCAAATAAGGATCTTTAATAAACCTTTTATTGACAAAGAAAAACTGTTCTCCCCTAGCCTTTTTTGCCGATTCCGGTAAGCCACAAAATCCTTTGATATCAATAATGCTTGTTTCTTCTTCGATACTAATCAATTCCGATTTTTTTGTGCCCGAAAAAACATCTGTGATTCTACCTTCCAAATCTGATGGCTCAAGCAAAAACTGCTCTTCATCATTGTGATACAAGGCAAATTTAATTTCAGGATTTGCTAAAACACATCTGATGAATTCATCTAAAACATGTTTATACTCAACCGGATTTGATTTCAGGAAATTTCTTCTGGCTGGAATATTATAAAAGAGATTTTTAACTGCAATTGACGTACCTGTATCGGCAGCAATATCTTCTTGTGAAATTACTTTTGAGCCCTCAATTACAATTGATGTCCCGAATTCATCTTCATCTCTTTTGGTTTTCATTTCAACACGAGCTACAGAAGCAATACTTGCCAATGCCTCTCCTCTAAAACCCATTGTTTTTATTCGGAAAATATCTTCAGTTAAACCAATTTTTGAAGTAGCATGTCGCTCCCAGCACATGCGTGCATCTCCATGACTCATGCCACAGCCATTATCAATTACCTGCACCAAAGCCTTTCCCCCCTCCTTTACCAAAAGTTTTACCGATGTGCTTTTCGCATCTATTGCATTGTCGAGCAATTCCTTCACCAATGATGAAGGTCTTTGAACAACCTCCCCTGCTGCAATCTGACTTGCAACGTGGTCCGGTAATAATTTTATGATGTCAGCCATTACACAACAAAAAACACCATAAAAATACGAAATTTTCTATCTGTGGAGAACTTTCAACGTTGTGAGCGTGAATAACTAATCTTAAATCAATCCAAAAAAACAAGAATGTTTCTGCTATTTTGTACCAAATTCATGAATAATATAGTAAAATTCCTCATAGGCCGACTTCTTGTATTTATACTTTTTTGCCTCTCATTTTCAGCATCAGCTCAAAATATATCTTGGGATAAATCTTATCCTTGGGTAGATTCTGTGATGAGCACTTTAACTGAAGATGAGAAAATTGCTCAACTCATGACAATCGCTGTTTGGACGCAGCGCGATCAGAATTATGAAAAGGAAGTAGAGAAAATTGTTTCTGACTACAAAATAGGTGGACTCATGTTTATGAAAGGTGGCCCAATGAAACAGGCAGTTCTTACCAACCGTTTTCAATCAAAGTCTAAAACTCCTATGCTCATTAGCATCGATGGAGAATGGGGCTTGAGTATGCGTTTGGATAGTACACCAACTTTCCCTCGACAAATGGTTTTGGGAGCTGCAAATAACCTGGAATTAACCCGCCAAATGGGTGCTGAAATTGCAAAACATTGTAAAAGATTAGGAATTCATATCAATTACGCACCCGATATAGACATCAACAACAATGCAGCTAATCCTGTTATTAACGACAGAAGTTTTGGTGAAAATAAAGAAACCGTTGCCAAACTTGGCTGGGCTTATGCCAAAGGTTTACAAGAACAACACATCCTTGCAACAGCAAAACATTTTCCCGGTCATGGTGATACAGAAACCGATTCCCATCATTCACTTCCTATAATTAATGCAAGTCGTAAACGATTAGATTCACTGGAACTTTATCCTTTTCAAAAGCTAATTGACAATGGTGTTGGAGGCGTAATGGTTGGACATTTATTTGTGCCGACAATTGATACAAATGCCAATAGAGCAACCAGTATTTCTTCAAATGCAATTCAAGGTTTATTGAAAAAAGAAATGGGTTTCAATGGACTTGTTGTTTCTGATGGATTAAACATGAAAGGGGTTGCCAATTACGCTGCACCAGGAGAAGTTTGTGCAAAAGCGCTACAAGCGGGTGTTGATTTATTGCTTTTTGTGGAAGATGTACCTCAGGGAATTTTCTGGATTAAGGAGTACCTTAAAAAGGGATTGATATCTCAAGAACAGTTAAATTTATCATGCAGAAAAATTCTGATTACTAAATATTGGGCCGGTTTGAATAAATACACTCCTGTTGAAACTAAAAATTTAATTGAAGATTTGAATTGTTGTTCAACAGATCAACTCATCAAAAAAATAGTAAAAACAGGCATTGTAGTAGCTAAAAACTCCGACAAACTCATCCCTTTAAAAAATCCGGAATATTACAAGATTGCTGTGGTTTCGGTGGGTTCATCTCAATTTACATCATTCCAGCAATTGATGAATAATTACTTGCATGCCGATTTTCATTCAATCGATAAAAACGATTCACAACAAGCTTTCGATTCACTTTTCAATGTTTTACAACGATACAGTTTGGTTATTCTAAGCATGCAAAATACCAGCAGATTTGTTAGTAGAAAACTCGGTTTAACATCACAGGAAATTGCTTTTGTAAAAAGGGTTCTAGCTGATAGAAGAAGTATTTTGGTAAACCATGGAAATCCTTATATCCTACAACATTTTCAAGAAGCAAGAAATGTAATTCTGGCCTTTGAAGATTTGCCCTTATACAACCAATTATCAGCCCAGGTATTAATGGGAGCAATTCCTTCTGCTGGAGAAATGCCGGTTTCTGTTTTGCCTGCTTTTAAATTAGCTGATGGAGAAGAAACAGAAGTATTAGAAAGATTGGAATATGTGATGCCGGAAGAAATTGGCATTGAACATACACCTTTGGCTTTTGTTGATTCTTTGGCAATGGATGCTGTTAAAAACGGAGCAACTCCCGGTTGCCAGATTATAGCAGCGAAAAACGGGAAGGTTTTTTACAATAAATCTTTTGGCAACCACAGTTATGATTCTGCTGCATTAAAAGTAGAAAATCACCACTTGTATGATTTGGCTTCACTAACAAAAATTCTTTCTACCAATTTAGCTATCATGAAATTGTATGAAGAGGGAAAAATTAGTTTGAATGATAAATTGGGTTTATACCTTCCTTTTTTAAGAGGAACATCAAAAGAAAAAATTACCATTCGTCAGGTTTTATTGCACGAAGCGGGACTTACACCATTCATTCCGTTTTATCAAAAAACATTAAAAAATGGTGAGCTTGATACGGCTATATACAGAAGAACTGCTGAGAAAAACTTTACTACCGTAGTTGCTGATAGTTTATTCATTAGAAACGACTATGAAAATGAAATTTGGAAAACGATAGCCATGTCGGAACTTAAACCAAGCGGTGAATATGTTTACAGTGATTTAGGTTTTATGATGTTGAAGAAAATTATTGAGGTTGTTAGTCATGAACCCTTTGAAACCTATTTAAACAATAACTTTTATAAACCATTGAATTTGGCCAATATGGTTTTTAATCCTTATAAGAAGGCCATCAATCAAACCTGGATATTACCAACAGAAAAGGATGAAATTTTCCGCAAGCAACAAATCAAAGCTTACGTCCACGATCCGGGTGCAGCCATGTTGGGTGGAATAAGTGGTCATGCAGGTTTATTTTCTAATGCAAATGATGTGGCAGTTATCATGCAAATGTTGCTAAACGGAGGAACTTATGGTGGAAATCGATTCCTAAAAGAATCAACTATCTACATGTTTTCTAAAAAACAGAACAAAAAATCACGCAGAGGATTGGGATTTGATAAGCCGGAGACCAATTTATTGAAGGCAACACCTGCCGGAAAATTTTCTTCGTCATTTTGTTTTGGTCATACCGGCTTTACTGGAACATGTGCCTGGGCCGACCCTAAAAACGGTTTGGTTTACGTGTTTTTATCGAACAGAATTAACCCGACAGCTGATAACAAAAAGCTTGCGGAAACCAATATTCGCACAAGAATTCACGATTTGTTGAATGAAATAGTTAGAAAAAAATAAAGATAAATTTAAAACTCATTCAAGCATCAAATCGTCTGAATAAAAGATTGAAATGGATGACCTAAATGTAATTTCCTCAAAAACAAAAGATTGCAAATAATCCAAAAAAGCAAAAACTTATTGCATTTGAGATTTAAATTCATACATTTGACTTTTCTATTAATTTTTATGAACATCTACATCGGAAACTTAAATTGGACAGCTAGCGTAGAAGATTTACGCAACCTGTTTTCAACCTACGGCGAAGTATCATCGGTTAACATTGTAAACGATAAATTTACCGGTAGAAGCAAGGGATTTGGTTTTGTTGAAATGCCAGACGCCGGAAGCGCACAAAATGCTATTGACAACTTAAATGGTCAAAGCTTCATGCAAAGAAACATTACTGTTAATGAAGCTCGTCCTCGTGAGGAAAGACCTCAGAGAGAAAGACGTTCTTACAACGACAGAAACTAATTTTCTGAACAGAAATTAAAACCCGCCGAAAAGCGGGTTTTTTTATGCCCTTTTGTGTGATTTTGATTTAACCCTTGTAAGCGTTAGGTTTGACTGTAAAACCTGCTTAAAACGAAAGAAAATCACTTATGGAATCAAAATTATCCGGAATGAACGCCCTTGCTTTATCAATTTTTGAAATTAATAAGGAAAAGGGGTTTTGGGACAAAGAAAGAAATATCGGAGAAATGCTAATGCTGGTTACTAGTGAACTTGGTGAAGCAATGGAAGCTCACAGAAAAGGTAAATTTGCCAATTGGGAAAATTTTGAAAAAGATAAAACCATTGCCGGTGAAAATTCAGCATTTCAAAACCACATCAAAGACAGCTTTGAAGACGAAATCGCAGACGCAATTATCCGCCTTTTAGATATGTCGGCGGGATTGGGAATCAACCTCGAAAAACAAATTGAAGCCAAAATCAATTACAACAAAACGAGAGAAAAACTACACGGAAAGAAATATTAATCTTTTCGTTTAAGTTTTTTCTTCTGTGCTGCTGTCATTTTATTGATTCTGTTATAATAGCCCGTTTTGCTTCCAGGTACAAATATTGCAAGCTTTTGTCCGGCTTTAATTTTATTCTTTTTGATTTTATTCCACTTGCTTAAATCAGCAGAACTCACATCAAACCAATCTGCAATATCACTTAAAACTTCACCTCGTTTTACGGTATAAAATATCTTCTTGATTTTCTCCTTTTTCTCAACTGGTTTTTCTCCTTTTTCGACAGAGGTTTCAACGGTTTCCGGATCTTTCTCAATTGAAATTGGTTGAAATTCTGTTTGATTGATTGGCCTGTAAACTGAATCTTTTAATAAAGAAAACTTTGCTGCTTTATCGTTTGGTATTCTGATAAAATATGGCTCTTGAGCATAGGGAATAATGTCCTTTCTAAACTGTGGATTTAATTCTCTGATTAACTCAATGGGCATATCAAGTGAATTTGAAACCTGCTGAAACGACAACCATTTAGGTACCCAAACCGTATCACAAACCGGAAATTGAATCGGTTCTACAATTTTAACTCCATGCTCTTTGTAGTAATTTAGAATATAAACTGTTGCAATAACCTTAGGATACAAGTCTCTGCAATACGATGGCATTACCTTATAAATATCCCAGAAATACAGGCTGTTTCCGGCAGAATGTATTGACTTGTTAAGTTGCACAGGAGAACATCCATAAGCAGCAATTGCCAATGGCCATGATTTGTAAATACTAAATAAATCTTTGAAATGTTGGGCAGCAACCTGACTTGATTTTACGGGATCACGGCGGTCATCAACATAAGTATTTACTTTTAATTTATACATTTTGCTCACCTGGAACATCATCATCCAGATGCCACTTGCACCATTTGCATTAACAGCTGAAGGATCAAGTAAAGATGCCGTTGCAGCTAAATATTTTAAATCTGTGGGTAAACCCTTTTGTTTTAAACTCTTTTCAATAAGTGGAAAATAGAATTTACTTCTGGCTACCAATAATTTTATTTGTTCAGGATTAGCTAAATATTGTTCAATAAATGGTTTTGCAGAGGGATGATAATTGATTTCCAATCCGGTCTTTAAAGCAGCTAGTCTGCTTTGATATACCTCATCTTGCCCCTTCAGAGCTGCATACAGGTTTCCTGAATTCAATAACAGGAATACCAATAAAAATAATAATGCGCTATTCTTTCTCAACACCATTTTCGCAAGCTAGTGCCAAAAAATCTTTACAATAAAAAAAGTAATTAAGATGTTAACAGGTAAAAACCCCGCTGTGACCAATGAAAAATGATTAAGATAGGCTTTTTGAAATCGCTAGTAAATCAGCATCTTCAAATCTTCTACCCATTAATTGCATACCTATCGGCAAATTCTCACTGTTGTTTCCAAACGGAATTGAAACAGCTGGATTACCGGCAATATTGGCGTGAACTGTAAAGATATCAGCCAAATACATCGCTATAGGATTAGAAGCTTTTGCACCAACCTCGAACGCAACACTTGGTGATGTTGGTGAAATGATAAAATCATAATCCTTAAACAGTTCTTCTGTTTTATTTTGAACTAATCTTCTAACCTTTTGGGCTTTGCTGTAATAAGCATCATAATATCCTGAAGAAAGTACAAATGTACCCAGCATTATTCTACGTTTTACCTCAGCTCCAAATCCTTCTGATCGTGATTTTTTTATCAATGAATCTAAATCCTTGGCATCCGAAGTTCTGTGTCCGTAATGCATTCCCGCAAAACGACTCAAATTTGAAGAAGCTTCTGCTGTTGTAAGGGTATAGTAAACTGGAATCATGTAATTTAAATATGGAAAGCTGATGGCTTCCACTTCATGACCAAGAGATTTTACCTTTTCCAGAAATTCAAAGGCTCTTGCTTTAACCTCCGGGTCAATACCTTCTGCATCATAGGTTTCCTGGATGTATGCAAATTTCTTTTTGCCTGAAATTTCTTTTGATACGTAATCTCCAACCGGTTTTGCTGAAGATGTAGCATCGTTTTCATCTTCGCCGGCAATTACTTCCATAATTAATTGGGCATCACTTACAGAATGTGTAATTGGGCCAATGATATCAAAAGAAGAAGCATAAGCAATTAAACCCCAACGAGAAACTCTGCCATATGTTGGTTTATATCCTACTAAACCACAAAATGATGCAGGCTGACGAATCGAGCCGCCTGTATCACTTCCAAGACTTGCTAAACACATTTCTGCTTGCACAGAAACTGCTGCTCCGCCTGAAGATCCACCCGAAACTCTTTTTTTGTCTGCTGCATTTAAAACCGGGCCATAAGCCGAAGTTTCATTAGAAGCTCCCATTGCAAATTCATCGCAATTGGCGCGTCCAATGATAATTGCATCTTCAGCCAATAATCTTTCAACCACTGTTGAAGAATAAATTGACTCAAATCCTTTAAGAATTTTAGATGATGCAGATACCTTGTGATTTTTGTAGCAAATATTGTCTTTGATTGTTAATACCATACCGGCAAGTTTTCCGGCATTTGCCTGTTGAAGCTTATCTTGAATTCTATTAGCAGATTCAATTGCTTCATCAGAAAAAACTTCTAACAAAGCATTTAAATCTTTTTTTGATTCAATATTATGTAAATAAAACTCTACCAATTGAGGTAAAGTAAGCGCTCCCGAACTAATATCGATGCGGATTTCCGATAAGGAATGGTATGATTTCAATTGACTTATGAAAGAGTACGGTTAAACAGAAAAAACTTTATTTCTTGTCACCTTCTTTGGTGCGCATTCCATCTTCTATTTGGTCTTTAACGCTCTTTTTAGCATCGTTAAATTCACGGATTCCTTGTCCAATTCCACGCATTAATTCAGGAATTTTCTTTCCACCAAATAATAAAATAATAGCTAAAATAATCAGAATCCATTCGCCACCGCCAAGGTTTCCGATAAATAACAAAACATGGTTCATTTTTGTATGATTTGAATTGCGAAGTTATACAATTTATTTTTCTTATCTGCTAAATAGCTTTGATTGTTCTCAGCTATTTTAGCTTACATAACCTTTTCAGGCCTTTTATTTCCTTTTCAGTCAGCTCTCTCCATTCACCACGTTTCAGTTTTCCTTTTTCTAAATCAGCATATAAAACTCTATCAAGTTTATCTACTTTATAGCCTAAATGTTCAAACATACGGTGAATGATTCTGTTTTTACCACTATGAATTTCTATCCCTACAACTTCCTTATTTTTAGGATCAGGTTGAGCAATTGCATCTGGTTTTATCACACCATCTTCTAATTCTACACCATTCGATAATGTCCATAAATCTGTTGGTCTTAATGGTTTATCTAAAGTTGCTTTGTAAACTTTATGAACTTCATAT
>JBIPMI010000095.1:0-9538 GCA_044369215.1 Bacteroidia bacterium
GCAAGAACTAAGGCCTAACAAGGCCAATAATGCTAAACCAAACAATACTTTTTTCATGGCTCAAGATTTTAATAAGGTACAAACGATTTCAGATTTCATTTCAACATTCGATCTTCAGACATTTCTGTCGGAAAATGGTCAACTTAGTCCCGAAACCTTTCTTCTTCAATGCAAAGATAATACAAAGGAACAAAATTGGTATCTAGCTGAGCAGTTAAAACTTTATCCAAAAGCCAAATACAAATTACCAAGTTTTACAAATGCATTGTGCTGGTTTACAGGTAAAAGTTATGAACAGTGTAGCAGTGAGGCGTCTGCAAAATTGAAATCTAACTTATTTAATGGAGGTAAATTGCTCGATTTAAGCGGTGGATTAGGAGTAGATGATGTGTATTTTTCAGAAAGTTTTAAGGAAGTAATCAGCTTAGACCCGGATGAAAAACTAAATATTTTAACTGAAGCTAACTTCAGAAAATTACAAAAATTTAATATTAAACGTATCAGCGAAACTGCCGAATCCTTCCTTGAAACAAATAACTTAAGATTTTCTCTAATTTACCTGGATGCAGATAGAAGAACATCCAATCAAAAAAGTAAATTATTAGAAACGGGTTCTCCTGATTTTTTTTCTTTGGAAGAAAAATTATATGAATTTACCGATGATATCCTTTTGAAGCTTTCGCCATTAATTGATATCGATTATTGTCTGGAAAATCTTCGTTTCATTAAAAAAGTTATTGTTGTTAGTGTAGATTTTGAGGTCAAAGAAGTATTATGTCATTTAAGTAAAAACCATCAAAATGAGGTTACAATTAGCAATTATTTCCTGGATAGAATAGGTGGAATTGAAGGTAAGATTGCATCAAATAATTTAGAAAGAAAAAGCAAATTTGAATTTACAAAACCTAATGATTCCAAATATTTTTTCGAGGCTTCACCCGGATTAATAAAGAGTGGATTAGATAAAATTTATGCCTTTCAGAAAAATCTTTATCCAATCAACCAAAATGGATTCTACTTCCTTTCTGAAAACGATCATTCTTATGATACAGGATTTGGAAGGTATTTTGAGATAATTTCAAAAAGTCAGTTTTCAAAATCTCAATTTAAGGACTACCTAAAAAAGAATTCCATCAACCAGGCAAACATCTCTGCAAGGGATTTTGGAATGTCGGTTGATGAAATTAAAAAGATGTTCCAAATCAAGGATGGCTCGGAGGATTACTTTTTTTTCGGAAGAGATGCTGACAAAACTAAATGGTTCTTTCATACAAGAAAGAAATATGTTTCAATTAACCCAGATAAATAACAAGTTTTTGTCCTTTAGAAACCTTGTTATTTCTAATTTTACCTTTGTTCCATTTTTTCAAATCAGCTAAACTAACATCATGTTTTTTAGCAATCTTCGATAAACTTTCACCCGACTTCACCTTATAATTAATCTTTCCAACTGCTCTTCTATCTGATTCAATTTGTTTATTTAAAGCAGTTAAAGCTTCAGTTGACTGATTCCTAAAATTGGTATCATTGTTTAATTCTGCAACTTTTACGGCATGCGCATATGGCAAACTCAAAACAACTTTATTGTTTGAAAAAGGAATATAACCTCTTTTCAATGATGGATTCCATGCTTTGATTTCTGAAGGTGTAACGTTTAAAGCCAAAGCTAACTGTTCAATTGAAACTTTATTATCAACCATCACAGTATCCATGTGGTAATACATTTCTTCCTCGGTTGGATATAAATTATGCTCAGCAGCATAGTTCATCACATAAGTAGCAGCAATAAAAGCAGGCACATAACCTCTGGTTTCCTTTGGTAAATAAGGCATAATTTCCCAAAAGGTTCTTTTACCACCGGAGCGGCGAATCGCTTTATTTACATTTCCGGGACCACAGTTATAAGAAGCAATTACCAATAGCCAATCACCGTAAATTCTATATGAATTTTTGAAATATTTAACTGCTGCCTCTGTAGATCTTATAATATCGCGGCGTTCATCGATAGAGTTATCAGTTCTTAATCCATAAATTCTTCCAGTTGGAGCCATAAATTGCCACATACCGGTAGCACCCACAGGAGAAACTGCATTTTGGTTCAATGCTGATTCAATTACAGCCAAGTATTTCATTTCCAAAGGAATATTTTCTCTATCGAAAACTTCTTCAAAAATCGGGAAATAGTATTTAGATGTAGCAAGAACTTTACTTACTAGTTTACGTTTACGAACTGCGTATAAATCAATATAAGAACGAACATGTTTGTTGTACTCCAATGGAATTTCAGTTTCTAATAAACTTAAGCGGTAAGCATAAGCACTATCAGTAAAAACAGGAACATCTCCGTTATTGTAACCATAAATATTCAAATCGCCCTGATAAACCGAAGGATACATTTTGCTCCTTAGTTTTAGTGTATTTGAATCTATTTGTGCAATTCTATATCTAGTTTCAGCATTTGGACCTTCAAACAAACTTTGTGCTTGAATTCCTAAAAACGGAAACAGGGCAAAAACAACACTTAACTTCTTTATATTCAGCATTTAGCTTTATTATTGGTTATAAAAATCAATACTCGAAAAATAAAAACACCATTGATAAGGATTAACTCATCAACACGAACGTAATAACCCCACTAAGAGCAAGATAGTATACAAATGTAACTAAATTAGCTCAGAAAAAGAAATCCCAAGCTCTCAATTCATTATCAAGCAATTAGATAGCCCAAATTAAATTTTCCTTTAAGTCTAAAATTAGGTGCTGAGTTTTATCATTCATAATTTAGCTAACGTTGATTAGATTTGCCAATAATGCCAATTTTACGTTTTTTACTTTTTCCATTCAGCATTTTGTTTTATGGAATCATCAGGTTCAGAAATTTTATGTATGACAGTAAAATTTTTGGTGAACATAGTTTTGATATTCCAACTATATCAGTTGGAAATCTATCTTTTGGTGGAACCGGAAAAACTCCTCATATTGAATATTTGATCAGGTTACTTTCACCCTATTTTCAAACAGCTGTTTTAAGCAGAGGTTACAGACGTAAAACCAGTGGATATTTGTTTGCTGAAAATCATACCGAAGCAAGTGCAATTGGAGATGAACCCAAACAAATAAAAACAAAATTTCCTTTAACAGCGGTTGCCGTTTCAGAAAACAGAGTTTTAGGGATTCCAAATTTGTTATTTGATGCCCCTGCAACTCAAGCTATTTTATTGGATGATTGCTTTCAACACAGAGCAGTAAAACCCGGATTAAATATTCTATTAACCGAATTTAGAAAACCTTTTTACGAGGATTACTTAGCACCTGGTGGAACTTTAAGAGAATATAAATCAGCTTATAAAAGAGCAGATTTAATTGTGGTGACTAAATGCCCTGAAATTTTGGATGAAGAAACTAAAATGGAAATGATTCAAAAAATCAATCCATTTAAACACCAAAGAGTCTTTTTTTCATTTCTAAAATATGGAAATATCTACCATTGGAAAACCGGAAATTCAATTGAAGCCAATAAAGTAATATTCTTTGGAGGAATAGCAAATACAAAGAGTGTTGAAACTTATTTGTCGGGTAAATTTAAAGAAGTAATTATTCGGAAATATCCTGATCACCATAATTATTCATTTAAAGATTTAGTGAATTTACAAGATGAATTGAATTTTAATAAAATAGGAAATTCAATTTTATTGACTACAGAAAAAGATCTGAGTAAATTAAATCTCCCGATGTATGCGGAGCTTTTAGAAAATACGGCTATTTATATTTTACCTGTTGAAGTGGAATTCCATAAAAATTTAGGAAAAAGCTTCGACGAAATCGTATTCAATTATGTTGCAAAAAATGAATGAGGCTTTTGAATACCTCAAACCCTATTTAGAAAATACTCCTGAAACAGGCATTATACTTGGCACTGGACTTGGAGCATTGGTGAACGAAATTGAAATCAGACATTCTATTGAATATCCGCTTATCCCCCACTTTCCAATAAGTACAGTTGAAAGTCACAAAGGAAGATTAATACTTGGCACCTTAGCAGGAAAAGAAGTGGTAGTAATGCAAGGTAGATTTCATTATTATGAAGGTTATTCAACGAAGGAATTAACGTTTCCAATCAGAGTGATGAAATTAATGGGAATCAAAAGATTGTTTATTAGTAATGCAAGTGGTGGCTTGAACACAAATTATGAAATTAGTGATTTGATGGTTATAGGCGACCACATTAACTTATTACCCGACCATCCTTTAAGAGGAAAAAATGAAGATAGTCTTGGACCAAGATTTCCTGATATGAGTGATGCTTATGATGAAGAATTAATAAAACTGGCTTTTACAGTTGCAGATAAACTTCACATCAAACTTCAAAAAGGAGTTTATGCTGCAGTACAAGGGCCAACTCTTGAAACAAAAGCTGAGTATAAATACATCAGGACAATTGGTGCCGATGCTGTTGGGATGAGCACTGTGCCAGAAAATATTGTTGCCCGACACATGGGAATTCCTGTATTTGCAATCTCAGTAATAACAGATTTAGGTGTTGAGAATAGCATTAAACAAGTGAGCTTGCAAGATGTATTAAACGCAGCCGGAATCGCAGAACCAAAAATGACAGCATTGATAAAAGAAATGGTGAGTTTACTTTAGAAAACTAGAAGAATTAAAAAAAATGATGAACAGATTAACTCTATTCATCATTTTTTTTTGTTACTTTATTTGAATTACTCAAACCTTAAATGTTTAACAGATTCACCTGAATCTCTTAATTCTATAAGCGCATCTACACCAATTTCTAGGTGTTTGGTAACAAATTTTTCTGTTACACTTTTATCACTCTTTGATGTTTTTACTCCTTCTGGAGTCATTGGATTATCACTCACTAATAACAATGCTCCTTTAGGAATTTCATTCACAAAACCAACGATAAATATAGTTGCAGTTTCCATATCAATTCCCATGGCACGGGTTTTTCTTAAGTATGATTTAAACTCTTCATCATGCTCCCAAACTCTTCTGTTTGTTGTATAAACTGTGCCTGTCCAATAGTCCATATCATGCGCTACAATTGCAGCAGAAACTGCCTTTTGCATTCGAAACGATGGTAAAGCTGGAATCTCCTGCATGATATAATCATTGCTAGTTCCTTCACCTCTAATTGCGGCAATTGGTAAAATTAAATCACCTAGTTTGGTATTCTTTTTTAAGCCGCCACATTTACCCAAAAACAAAGCTGCCTTAGGTTGAACAGCTGATAATAAATCCATACAGGTTGCAGCCATTGCACTGCCCATCCCGAAGTTTATGATGGTTATATTTTCCGCAGTTGCCGTTTGCATGGGTTTATCTTTTCCCATGATTTCAACCCCGAATTTCGCGGCAAACATTTCAACATAATTGATAAAATTAGTGAGTAAAATATACTCACCAAATTCATCTAATTCTCTACCTGTATAACGGGGTAACCAATCTTTTACAATTTCTTCTTTTGTTTTCATATGATTTTAAATCAATACAAGAATAAGAATTTTATTCCTCTAAATCGCGTGCATCCCTTTTCATAGAAAACATACCACTCATTAAATCTTTAAACTCAATACCTCTTGCAAGGTTATGTCTGCTCAATTGGCTATACTCAGATAATCCATACAATACCAACTCTTTAAACAACATCAATTCGGTGTTATTTAATCCTGGAAATTTAGCTTGTACTAATTCATTTAATCCTTCAACTTTGTTTAATGAATCTTCATAAGCTTTTAAAGAATCATTGAAATTTAATTTGGTATCATAACCATCGTTAAACCAATTTAAAAGTACTTCATAAGGATTGGCTTTTTTCGACTTTTTAGCTTTTTCAGGGTCATTAAAATAATTAAGGAAAATAGTTCTGATAGCCTTACCAATTAAGGTCATAGCAACATTCCCTGCTCCTTCCAATTCTCCTTCATACACCAATTCCACTTTACCGGTAATACTTGGAACAGCACCGAAAATATCTGATAAACGAGCAATGGTATTTTTTTCTTTGTTGATTAAAATTCTTCTTTCAGCAGCACTATATAAGTTCTCTAAAGCAGAGATTGTCAACCTTGCACTTACACCACTTTTTTGGTCAACCAATTCGCTGTTTCTGGCCTCCATTGCAATTTGCTCAATCAGGTCTAAAATCAATTCAGGAACAACAATACTTTCTCTTTGTTCCTTGGTGATGTGGGCTTCCTGAATAGTAATTCTTTTTGCAATCTCAATTGATTTAGGATAGTGAGTTATTATCTGACTATCAATTCTATCTTTCAAAGGAGTTACAATGCTTCCTCTGTTTGTATAATCTTCAGGATTGGCAGTAAATACAAATTGTACATCTAAAGGTAATCTCAATTTAAAACCTCTGATTTGCATATCACCTTCCTGCAAAATATTAAACAATGATACCTGAATTCTTGCTTGTAAATCGGGTAACTCATTGATAACAAAAATGCATCTGTGACTTCTTGGAATCAAACCAAAATGTATCACTCTTTCATCGTTATAATGAAGTTTAAGAGAAGCCGCTTTAATTGGATCAACATCACCAATTAAATCAGAAATACTTACATCGGGCGTAGCCAATTTCTCGGTATATCTATCCGATCTGTGCATCCAAGAAATCGGAGTTTTATCGCCCTTTTCTTCAATTAAATCAACAGCAAATCTTGATAAAGGCATCAAAGGATCATCATTGATTTCTGAACCTTCAACCACAGGAATGTATTCATCCAATAAATTCAGCATTAACCTGGCAATACGTGTTTTAGCTTGTCCACGTAAACCAAGTAAAATCATATTGTGTCTTGATAAAATTGCAGTTTCCAATTGAGGAATAACAGTGTCTTCATAACCTTCTATTCCTGTAAAAGGATTTTCACCTTTTTGAAGAAATGAGATTAAATTTTTGCGCATGTCCTCTTTCACGCTTAGAGCAACGTATCCACTCTTTTTGAGTTCGCCAAGAGTTTTAATTTTTAATAAACTATTCATTCTATTTTACTTTCTTTCTTTTATTCTTTTCAAAATCTTCAAAAATATAATCACCCAAACCATTTAAACTACTGTAGTAAGCTTTACCATTGTTTACTTCTGTAAATTCTCTCACGAATTTTTGCAGATAAGGATCACTTGCAATCATAAATGTGGTGATAGGAATATTTAATCTTCTGGCCTGAGCGGCCATGGTTAAGGTTTTATTGATAATTTTTCTATCTAATCCAAAACTGTTTTGGTAATACCCGGCACCTTCTTTTAAACAGGTTGGTTTACCATCTGTTATCATAAAAATCTGTTTGTTTGTATTCCTTCTTTTTCTGAGAATATCCATTGCTAATTCCAATCCTGCATAGGTATTTGTATGATATGGCCCAACTTGTAGATAAGGTAAATCCTTCACTTCAATAGGCCAAGCATCATTTCCAAAAACAATAATATCAAGCGTATCTTTAGGATATTTTGTTTTGATTAATTCTGCCAAAGCCATTGCTACTTTTTTAGCAGGTGTGATTCTGTCTTCACCATACAAAATCATACTGTGTGAAATATCAATCATTAAAACTGTAGAAGTTTGAGCTTTAAAATCACGTTCTCTGATTTCCAAATCATTTTCAGTAAGATTAAAACTATCTAAACCATGATTTACCTGGGCATTTCTTAAACTGGCGGTTAAATCGATTTGATCTGACATATCCCCAAAAACAAATGCACGGGTATCTGAGTTCATTTCATCACCCTGACCTGTATGTTTGGTTCGGTGATTTCCACCGGGACTTTTCTTCAGTTTCCCAAAAATTTCCTCTAAACTTTTTTTTCTGATGGTTTGATTTGTTTTAGAAGTTGGAGAAAAATCGCCATTAACAGGATTTTCTTCCAGGTAACCTTTATTTTTTAAATCATTGATAAAATCACCCATACCATAGGACTCTTTAGTTATATGATGCTCTCTATCAATCTGATTCATCCAATCTAAGGCCTCTGCAACATCACCATTTGTGTATTGAAGTAATTGCAAAAACAAGTTCAGCAATTGTTGAAAAGGCTGATCCTGATTTTCTTCAGGAAAATACTTACTAAATAGATGTCCAATCATTTACTTTTGCTTTAAATAAAAAGTGAAATTACGATTATGAATATGAAGATATTACTAAATGAAAAAGGTTTTACAAAACAAAACAAAGTTTTTACACTAATTCTTGCTGCCCTATTTACTTTATTAATCAACCATACTGAACTAAAGGCACAATCAAGCAAAAATGTTTTCATTGCTTTTTATAACCAGGAAAATTTATTCGATACCATTGATACTGAAAAGAAAATAGATGAAGAGTATTTACCTAACGCCAAAATAGCTTGGAATACCCAAAAGTATCAAAACAAACTTAAAAACATGTCGAAAGTAATTTTGGCCATGAATGAAGGCAATGGACCAGATTTTTTAGGAATGTGCGAAGTAGAATCGGAAATTGCTTTGGTTGATTTATGCAAGGAATTGAACAAATCAGGTAAAAACTACAAATATGTATTTTACGAAGGACCTGATGAAAGAGGAATTGACAATGCATTTATTTACAAAGCAGAGTTAGCTAAATCGGTTAAAGGACATGCATTTATGATATCTCCGGAGTTTATAGGCGGAGACAAAACCAGAAATATTTTGATGGCTGATGTAAAGTTAAATAACGGAAGCAGAATCGTATTTTTAGTGAACCATTTTCCAAGCAGAAGGGAAGGTCAGTCTGAATCAGAATACAAACGTATAGCTGCTGCAGGAAGACTAAAGGCTATTACTGACAGTTTAGTTTTAAAGGATAAAAAGGTAAATACAGTTCTTTTGGGTGATTTTAATGACCATCCAAATGATAAAAGTATGGCAGAGGTATTAGAAGGAAAATCATCTATGAGTGAAGTAAGTGATGAAAGACAATTTTATAATACCATGTGGTTGTTTCATCAACAAGGTTTAGGTAGCCATAAATACAAAGGCGAATGGGGAGTTCTTGATCAAATTTTATTAAACAAAAACCTTTTGGATGGCAAAGGAAAATTGAAATATAAAAAAGGAAGTGCCGGTATTTTTAAAGAAGAATTTATGCTGGAAACAGAAGAAAAATACAAAGGCAATCCTAAAAGAACTTTTGCAGGAAACAAGTACTTAAATGGATTCAGCGATCATCTTCCTGTTTATATTCAACTTGAAATATTGAAGTAAATTGAGTTCACCTGGCATCATTAAAGAAACCGGAGATGGTTCTGCTACCATTTATCTTCCAGAATTAGATGAAACTTACCACTCAATTCATGGTGCTTTACAAGAAAGCAAACATGTGTTTGTAAAAGAAGGACTGGAGTTTGTTTTAGCGGCATCAAATCAAAACTTAATTCGTGTTTTTGAAGTTGGATTTGGAACAGGATTAAATGCAGTTTTGTTCTCTGAAATGGCTCAAATGCTTCAACATAAAATCTACTTTGAAAGTATAGAAAAATATCCGATAGATATTAGCTTGATAAACCA
>JBIPMI010000382.1:0-2788 GCA_044369215.1 Bacteroidia bacterium
TTACAATATTTTTGGCCAGTCGGTAATTCGATTTTTCATCATCTTCAATCTCAATATCCAACTTACATCTGTCCATTACCTGCATGTTGTCTATGCTGATAAATGGAATGCCATGGGTTTTTGCAAAAAAATGGGTGAAGGATTCAAAATCTGAAATAATAATATCAGGTTGAAAATTTTCATCCAGAAACAAAAATTGTTCGAAGTTTTTAACTAAGGTTTTAGGAAGGTTCTTTAGGTTCAAAATAAAGGTTCCGCTTTTTGAAACTTTTCCTTTTTTGAATGCAAAATGTAATCCTTCAATTTCATAAACTCTTCCCGGAAATGCTTGACGCAAAAAGCCAAAAGCCTTATCACTTGAAACTATTTTAACATCATGTCCTTTTTCAAGTAAATGTGTAACAATTACTTTTGTCCTGGTAGCATGTCCCATGCCTTCTCCGGGCACTCCGTATAATATTTTCATCCTCGTTTTTGAAATAATAAAGGTCGTGTTTTGTCGAAATATAAAAAGCCTGATGCCACTAAAATTCCCATGAATGAACCTACAGAAACATCAAGTATGCTATGGGCTCCAAGCATCACTCTGGATATAGCCACCAAACTTGCCCACAAAAATGGAATCCAATAAAATTTTCTTAGGGATTTTCTAACTCTTAATTGCAGAATAGAATACGATAATACCACTGCAATCATCCAAGAATTAAAACTATGACCTGATGGAAAAGAGAAGCCTGATTCTTCAATCCAATGAGCCTTTATCAAGGGATGAATATCCTTGAAATTACTATCGTTTTTTGTAATGATTTCCTGTAAAACCAATCTTCTTTCTTCTTTGGTTTTTTCGTAAAAATGCTCAGCTTCATTTGGCCAGTTACTTCTAGAAAAAATTACTAAATGGCTAGGCCTTGCAGCCGATACCAAGGGTTTGGTGATGTGCTCGTTTAAATAAGCAAAGAGAATAAAAAAGAGGAGCAGGGAAAGAAATGATTTTAAAAAGGAAAAGATTTTGTTTTTAAATCCTTCAAGTCTGATTCCATAAAACCAGGCGCATAAAACCAGTATAATTATGGTTCCATATTTTCCTGCGGTTTCAGTGATGAAATAGGAGGGAATTACCCAAATCGAATGAATATCAGTTCCCAGAAATGCCAATTGAAAAAATCCAATTGGTAAAAGCATCAAAGCAAAGAATAATATCGATGTCTGAAAGACTTTACCAATTGGATGTTCCATGATTTAAGCCAATAAATTTTTCCAACTTACAGCCTCACTTACCAAGGCTTTTATTTGGTCGATTGCAATTCTTTCTTGAACCATTGTATCTCTATAACGAATGGTAACAGTGTTAGTAGTTAAACTTTCATGATCAATTGTAATACAGAATGGAGTTCCTAAAGCATCTTGCCTTCTGTATCTTTTTCCAATCGCATCTTTTTCTTCGTAGAAACAATTGAAATCGAATTTTAAATCATCAATAATAGTTCTTGCGATTTCAGGTAAACCATCTTTTTTGGTTAATGGGAAAACCGCCAATTTAATTGGAGCCAATGCAGGTGGTAAAGCCAATACTACACGTGTATCTTTTTTATCGCCTTCTCCTACTTCTTCTTCTTTGTAAGCTGCACACATAGTAGCTAAGAACAAACGGTCCAAACCAATAGATGTTTCAATTACATAAGGAATATAGTTGCCATAAGCTTTTCCGTTTTCGTCCAGTTCAGCATCAAAATACTGAAGTTTTTTACCTGATAATTCACCATGGTTTCTCAAATCGAAATCGGTTCTGCTATGAATACCTTCCATTTCTTTGAATCCAAATGGGAAGTCAAATTCAATATCAACTGCAGCATCAGCATAATGAGCCAATTTCACATGGTCATGGTAACGGTATTTTTCTGATCCAAAACCTAATTTATGATGCCATTTCATTCTGGCTTCTTTCCAATAAGCATACCATTCTTTTTGTGTACCAGGACGAACAAAAAATTGCATTTCCATTTGTTCAAACTCACGCATACGCATGATAAACTGACGTGCAATAATTTCGTTTCTGAAAGCTTTACCAGTTTGAGCAATTCCAAAAGGAACTTTCATTCTTCCAGTTTTTTGCACGTTTAGGAAGTTTACAAAAATTCCTTGTGCAGTTTCAGGACGTAAATAAACTTTATCCGCTTCACCACCTGCCATAGCGCCCATTTCGGTACTGAACATCAGGTTAAACTGACGAACATCGGTCCAGTTTCTGGTACCACTTACCGGACAAGCTATTTCGTGTTTTTCGATGAGGTTTTTTAATTCAGCTAAATTGTTATCTAACAAAGCCTGGTCCATTGCAGCTTGTAATTCTTCTGCTTTTTGGGTTTTGCCATCTTTGTTATAACGTTCTATTTTGTCTTCTAGTAATTGGTCGGCACGGTATCTTTTTTTCGAATCTTTGTTATCAATCATTGGGTCGCTAAAACCATCGATATGGCCAGAAGCTTTCCAAACTTTAGGATGCATGAAAATGGCGGCATCGATACCCACAATGTTTTCGTGCATTTGCACCATCGATTTCCACCAGTATTGGCGGAGATTATTTTTTAATTCAGCACCATTTTGTCCGTAATCATATACAGCACCTAAACCTTCATAAATTTCACTGGAAGGAAATACAAACCCATATTCCTTGGCATGGGAAACCACTTTTTTAAATACTTCTTCAGACATAGCCGCGAAAATAGTGATTTTGATTGAAAATGGCGTGTTGAATCGGTATTACGAATGATTATATATTGCAGCGTTG
>JBIPMI010000383.1:0-2787 GCA_044369215.1 Bacteroidia bacterium
TTTACTTAGAAATTTCCGCTTATAGCCAATATTCAGGAAAAGAATTTCCTATTAACTATTGGAGAACAACATCTCAAATAGAGGTAGACTTTATCATTGGGGAGAATGAAGTTGCTATTGAAGTTAAATCGTCTTCAAATATCAACCCCAGACACTTAAAAGGTTTAAAAAGTTTTTCTGAAGAATACCAAACCAAAAAAATGATTGTGGTTTGTAATGAAGCATTTCCAAGACTCATAGACAATATTCTTGTTTTACCTTGGAAGAACTTTTTAGAGAAACTTTGGGCGGGTGAAGTGATTTAAAATAGAATTCTAGTTAACTAAAAATCATATATCACCAAGCTTAGCAGTCCGCCAATATGAATGAAATCAAAAATGACTTCTTACCGCAAATAATGCCAAGCCAACCCTTGATTTAACATTAAATTTTTCAAACAGTGCTGCCCTATAGGCATCAACAGATTTTACGCTTACATTCATGATATCTGCAATTTCTTTATAGGTTAAATCTGAGCAGGCTAGTTTTAAAAATTCGGTTTCTCTATCTGAAAGGTTCAATAATGGGTATTCATTTTTTGCTCCACCTAGAATTTTTATCAATCTACCCGTTACAATATCAGTATAATGAAATCCTTTATCCAAAATATCAACTACTGCGTTTTCTAAATCTTGAATATCTATATTCTTTGATAAAAAACCTTTCACGCCTAATTTCAACATTCTTAAAACCGATAATTCTTCATCTATCATCGATAATACTAAAACTGGAATATTTTTAAATTTAGTTTGAAGGATTTTTGCCAATTCATATCCATTCATTCCTTTCATTTCTATATCAATAATTACCAATTCCGGTAAATTTCCTTGTTCGAGATATGTTATTAATTCCAATCCACCAGAAAACCCTTGAATAATCTCAATTTTATGGCAAAATGAACTAGCCAAATTCATGATGGCCTTTCTGAAAATTAAATGGTCATCAACCATTACCACTTTAATTTTTTCCATTTTCAATTGATTTTAAATCTAAACACAATACCGTTTTTGTCATTACATTTTTAATCGATTCAACCTGCATTTTAACATGTATGATATCGGCCCTTTCTCTAATTGAATTCAATCCGCTTCCTTCTTTAAAATTCAAATCATTTTTATCAAAACCGATTCCATCATCTATATATTCAAATACCAATTCATCATTCTCAACTTTTACTATAATTGAAATACTAGCGGCTTTGGAATGTTGTATCGAATTATTGAATAACTCCTGAAAAATCCTGAACAAATGTATGCTTATATTAGAAGGCAATTCCGTTTTGAATTCGGGGAATTGGTACGAAATCTTAATGACGTTTGAATCATTGATTGACTCAATAAGTTTTTCTAAAGATTTGAATAAGTTTATTTCGAAAAAATCACTTTGTTTAAGAGTTGCAGATAGGTTTTTAACATCTTTAATTAAGTCATCTGTTAAGTCTATTGACTTTGAAACCAACGAAGTACCATCATCTTTAATATTAGAGACATAAGCTTTTAATTGCATTCGAATGATTGATAATATCGAGCCAAAATTATCATGAAGCTCTCGTCTTAAAATCTCATTGGTATCATTCCGAATTTCATTTTCAATTTTTAATAACTTATCGTTAAACTCAAGCTGTTTTAACAATAGTTTTTTCTGAGCTTCTGAGTATTTAACAACAAAATAAATAGTAAACAAAATCAGTAAGCCAAACAAAATTGTTCCAATAATTATTGGAAATAGAATCGAATCAATACTTAAAGATGGCAAACTTTCTTTCGATATATTTTTCATCAATACTCAAACAATAAATATACAAGGAATATAACATTATATTAGAAACATACAACACATCAAATTCCCATTCAGGTATTATAAAACTTCCTTTTTTAAATGGATCGAAGAAACCAAAAATGAAAAAATTAATGCTGTAGAAAAAGGAATTACTGATACAAAAAACAAATTTTATTTGCTTAAACAAAGGAATCATTGTAGGCTCTTCTAACATTTCTTTTATGCAAAACAAAGAGCCGCTTATAATGTACAAACTCAATAAAACCGATTGGTAAGAAGGAAAAGCTGTCCAATTTGAATAAAAATGACTAATGCTTAAAAGCAAAGGCAGTAAAGTAATTCCTGAATAATAAAAAACGGCTTTGGTAATTCTATCTTTAAACAAATCTTGAAAAAAGAATAAATAAAAAATGAGAATTCCAGGCAAATAAATATGATAAACAGGAAAACTTGTTTTATAAACATAAGCGAAAATTCTTCCTGTAATTTCAATGCTAAAAACCCAAATCAATAAATAAAAAAGCTTCTTTTGGACTTTACTTGATTTCTTGATTTTTAGTAAACCATAAACCACGCCAAAAGCCAGCAAAACTAAATACAAGATAAAACGAATAGACATAGGTAATTTAAATTAACCTTTACTTTTGGGTGAAGTTAAGGACGGAATTTCTAAAATTATAATTTTTGATTTCCTAAAAATAAAAACCACTTAGCGGCTTTTATAAGAAAGCAAACTAAGTGGATTTTTATCTGCAAAACATCAGTAAAAATATTACTGATTCATCTAGGGTAAGGGACTAATATTATCTGTATGAATCAATATTACTTGGGCATTTATCAGGACAAGGTTCACACATATCATATAATTTATCGGCTAAAAGTGCTCTATGGTCTGTGCTACCTGGACTGTCTTTTAAACCACCACCAATAATTTTCACATAACCGTTTTCATCTGCACCAAACATGATA
>JBIPMI010000096.1:0-9527 GCA_044369215.1 Bacteroidia bacterium
ATTTTAGGAATTTTCATAAAAAACTAAATTCTATTTTCGATTCATCTTGCCCTAATTTATAGTCATAAATCAATTTTAAAATGTCTAGAGTTTTTCTAAAATAAATTACAGGTAAACATGCGGATACTCCTATAAAAGAAAAATCGAATCTAAAAACAAAATCAAAAACAATTCATTTTCAACTTGAAATTACCCTTAAAAAAAGGAATCTTGCCAAGTAAAATTAGACCAATAAAATATATCAACTCATGTCAGTAGAAATTCAGGATAAAATAAACAAACTGGTTGAAGAACTTAACTTTCATAATTACCAATATTATGTTTTATCTAAACCAAGCATCAGTGATTTTGACTTTGATATCAAACTAAAAGAACTTGAAAAACTCGAAGCTGAATTCCCTCAATATATCAATCCTAATTCTCCATCATTAAAAGTAGGTGGCGATATCACAAAAAACTTCAAACAGGTAAAACATCGTTACCCTATGTTGAGTTTGGGCAATACTTACAATGAAGAAGAGTTAAAAGAATTCGACAACCGCATTAAAAAATTATTGGAACATGATGTAGAATATGTTTGTGAGTTAAAATTCGACGGATTGGCTATCAGTCTTACTTATGAAAATGGAAAACTTATTAGGGCAGTTACACGTGGAGATGGAGTTCAGGGCGATGATGTAACAGAAAATGTAAAAACCATCAGAAGCATTCCACATCAGCTTAAACCCGGAGATTATCCTGCTCTTTTCGAAATTCGAGGTGAAGTATTTATGCATAAAGCAACTTTCGAAAAATTGAACAATGAGTTTGCAAAAGAGCTTGAATTGAAAGGTTATGATGATGAAGAAATAAGAGAACAACTTTATAAAAATCCAAGAAATTTTGCATCCGGTACATTAAAAATGCAAGACCCTAAAGAAGTAGCAAAACGTCCTTTAGATGCATTTTTATACTTCCTTTATGCTGATGAAAAAGTTTCAGAATCACATCACAATAGCTTAGAGAAAGCCGCTGAATGGGGTTTCAAAGTGAGTGACCATTACCGCAGATGTAAGAATATTGATGAGGTGCTTCATTTTATTCATGATGTTGAAAAACAAAGAGATGAACTGAGTTATGAAATCGATGGTATTGTAATCAAAGTTGATTCTTATGCATTTCAAGATGAACTTGGTTTTACAGCTAAAAATCCACGTTGGGCCATTTCATATAAATACAAAGCAGCTTCTGCCTTAACTATTTTAAAGGAAGTAACTTACCAAGTTGGTAGAACAGGTGCAATCACACCTGTTGCCAATTTGAAAGCGGTACAACTTGCTGGTACAACAGTAAAAAGAGCAAGTTTATACAATGCCGATGAAATGAAACGCCTCGATTTATTTGAAAACGATTGGGTTTTTGTAGAAAAAGGAGGAGAAATCATTCCTAAAATTACATCGGTTGATACCAGCAAAAGAGACTTGTTTGCCAAACCAATTGAATACACACAAACCTGTCCTGAATGTGGAACTGAATTAATCCGGAAAGAGGCCGAAGCTGTACATTATTGTCCGAATGAGTTGAATTGCCCTCCACAATTGATTGGTAAAATCGAACATTTTATTGGCAGAAAAGCCATGAATATTGATAGTCTTGGAGAAGAAACAGTAGCAGGTTTATTTAGAAAAGGCATCATTAAAAATTATGCCGATTTATATTCCTTAAAATTCGAAGATTTGAACGGACTTAGTTTTGAAACTGGAGAACCCGATAAACTCAAAACCCGTTCTCTTCAGGAAAAATCTGTAAATAATATACTTGCAGGAATCGAAGCCAGTAAAGCCATTCCTTTTGAAAGGGTTTTATTCGCTTTAGGTATCAGAATGGTTGGTGAAACTGTTGCTAAAAAACTGGCAAAACATTTCAAAACCATGGATGCTTTGATTGCTGCCGATAAAGAAACAATTTTAGGAATTCATGAAATTGGAGAAAAAATTGCTGAACAATGTATCAAACATTTTTCAGAAGCTGCCAATATCAATATCATCAATCAATTAAAGGATGCAGGATTAAATTTCGAAATAGTTGAAGAAGTCGGACTGGAAACCACAAATAAACTTGAAGGAAAGAGCTTTTTGGTCTCCGGAACTTTCTCAATCAGTCGTGATGATTTGAAAAAAATGATTGAACTCAATGGTGGCAGGAATGTTTCAGGTATTTCAAAATCACTGAATTACCTGATTTCCGGTGACAAAATGGGACCGGAAAAGCTAAAAAAAGCCACTGATTTGAATATTCCAATCATTTCAGAAACGGAGTTTTTAGAGATGCTAAACTAAACTGATAAATTGCCTATTTTCGCAAGGATGCAGTTTTTAGAAAATATCAAAACTAAAATTGGAAAGTATTTACTTCAGGGCTCCTTTTCAAAAAGGAAGTCAATGTCTTCTATTCCGCGATTTGATGATTTAAAAGACATTGCCATTATTTATCCTGCCGATAACAAGGAAGATGAAAATGATGCCAATAAATTAGCTTTACATTTTAGAGAACAAGGAAAAAAAGTGATGATGCTTGGGTTTGTTAATCAAAAACAACTTAGTCATAAATATAAATTTCATATTAACCATGAATATTTTTGGAGAGAATCTTTAGATACTTTTTTACTTCCTAAAAAAGATAAAATTGCCGGATTTATTCAACAACCTTTCGATTTATTAATCAATCTCTATCCTGAATTCAACTTGCAACTGGCTGCCGTTTCAAGCTATTCTAAGGCAACAACCAGAATTGGTGCTCATTTTGCTGAGTCTGAATCTTACAATGAAATATTAATTGAGGGTAAATTCAAAAACCTATTCGAATTAGGTTTACAAATGGAACATTACCTTAAAATTGTGAACAGCAAAAGCTAATGAGTGAGTTAATCCAAAACAATAGTTTGCCTGTTATGGAACACTTTTATACCCTACAAGGTGAAGGTGCTTACACAGGAAATGCCGCCTATTTTGTGCGACTTGGAGGCTGTGATGTGGGTTGTGTCTGGTGTGATGTGAAAGAAAGCTGGGATATCAATGCGCATCCTCAAATCACTATTCAAAACATCGTTTCATTTATAAACGATGCAAAATCACCAATAGCTGTGATTACTGGTGGTGAACCTTTGATGCACAATCTGTATGCACTAACAGAATCCATTCAATCAAAAGGAATCAGGACCCATATTGAAACCTCTGCTTCTCATCCTTTAAGTGGCAATTGGGATTGGATTTGTGTTTCACCCAAAAAATTCAAAGCACCATTGCCCGAAATACTTATCAAAGCAAATGAATTAAAAGTAATTATATTCAATAAAAGTGATTTTGAATGGGCAGAAAAACATGCTTCAATGGTTGGAAATAATTGTCAGTTATTTCTTCAACCAGAATGGGACCAACAATCAAAAATGTTACAATTGATTATCGATTATGTGAAACAAAATCCCAAATGGAAAATTGGTTTACAAACGCATAAATGGATGCAAATTCCTTAATTAACCATGTCTGAGGCCTTAGCCACATTTGCCGATATTATTGTTCCATTAAGTTTACCAAAAGCTTATACATACCGCATTCCGCGTGATATGGAGGATTTGGTAAAACCCGGAATGCGTGTGTCAGTGCAGTTTGGCGCAAAAAAGGTTTATGCAGGTTTAATTAAAAACATTCATTCAACTCCACCTGCCGGATATGAAGCAAAATATATCCTTTCTGTTATTGATGATACTCCTATTTTATACCCAAAACAATTGGAGTTTTGGGAATGGCTAAGTAAATATTACTTGGCTAATTTGGGTGATGTGATGAATGCCGCTTTACCTGCTGCATTGAAACTGGAAAGTGAAACCAAAATTTTTCTTAACCCGGAGTTTGACATTGAAAATACCGAGCTCGACGACCGCGAATACTTGATTATTGAAGCTTTACAACTAAAAAAAGAATTAAGCATCAGTGATGTTTCTGTGATTCTCAATTTAAAAAACATCCTACCTTTTTTAAAGAGTCTTGTTATCAAAGAAGCCATCGTGATGGAAGAATCTTTGGAAGACAAATACAAAGAAAAATACATCAGTTGTTTAAAGATAAGTGAAGCTTTTGAAACAGAGGAAGGCCTGCATCAGTTATTCGATCAACTAGAGAAAAACGAGAAACAATTGGCCATTATCATGGCTATTATTCAACTGAAACACAAACATACTCATATCCCTAAAAAACTGGTTTTACAACAATCGGGCTCTGGTGATTCAAGCATCAAATCGCTGTTAAAAAAAGGGTATATACAAACATATCAATATGCAATCGACCGACTGAAACAAGCAGAAATTCCTTTGCAGGATTTTGTATTGAATCAAGAGCAACAATCTGCATTCGATTCCATAAAGGAACAGTTCCAAAACAAGGATGTTGTTTTGTTACATGGCATCACATCAAGCGGAAAAACCCATGTATATGTGAAGATGATGGAAGAACAAATACTTGCAGGTAAACAAGTATTGATGTTGCTTCCAGAAATTGCACTTACTTCTCAAATCATTCAAAGAATCAGAAAATATTTTGGAAGTAAATGCCTTGCCTTTCATAGTAAATTCAGCGATGCCGAACGTGTTGAAATATGGAACAAGGTTTTAAAAAATGAAGTTCAAATCATTATTGGAGCACGTTCATCATTGTTTCTTCCATTCAAAGATTTAGGATTAATTATAGTTGACGAGGAGCAAGAAGCTTCTTACAAACAACAAGACCCTGCACCAAGATATCATGCACGTGAAGCATCCATTTATCTTTCAAGAATTATGGGATGCAAAACACTATTGGGTTCTGCAACACCATCCTTCGAAAGTTATTACAATGCACAACAACAGAAGTATGGATTGGTAGAAATGAACAAACGTTTTGGAGATATTCCTGAACCAGAATTGCTCATTGCAAATTTGAGTGAAGAAAGTCGAACCAAAACAATGGTTGGAAATTATTTCACTTCTGTTTTACATGCTGCCATTGCGGAATGTCTTGCCAATCATGAGCAAGTAATTTTGTTCCAAAACCGCCGTGGATATGCGCCAGTCATGGAATGTGAATCTTGTCGATGGGTACCAAAATGTATCAATTGTGATATCAGTTTAACCTATCACAAGTACAACGATTCATTGAAATGTCATTATTGTGGTTATACCCAAAAAGTACCTGAAAACTGTCATGCTTGTGGCTCCACCTTTTTAAATTTGAAAGGATTTGGAACTGAAAAAATTGAAGATGAAATCAAGATAATTTTTCCGGAAGCACGAATTGCTCGCCTCGATCATGATACAGCAAAATCGAAACACGGACATGAAAAAATCATCAAAGATTTTGAAGACCAGGCAGCCGATATTCTGGTAGGAACGCAAATGATTGGCAAAGGACTTGATTTCGAAAAAGTAAGTTTAGTGGGGATCATCAACGCCGATCAACTGCTGTATTTCCCCGATTTCAGGGCACATGAGCGGGCTTATCAACTCATGACACAAGTTGCAGGAAGAAGTGGAAGAAAACACAAACAGGGAAAAGTTATCATACAAACGCATAGTCCCGACCACCATGTCATTCAAGCTGTCATCAAACAAGATTACAAAGGATTGTATGAATCTGATTTGAATGAAAGAACCAAGTTTGCTTATCCGCCATTACAGCGAATCATTAAAATCAGCACACGACATAAAGATCACCATGTTTCTCAGGAAGCGGCATGGCAATTAAAAACCTTATTGCACAGTGCATTTGGCGAACATATACTCGGACCTGAAAGTCCTTTTGTTTCTAAAATCAGAAATTATTATATCAGAGAAATTCTGATAAAGATTGATAGAAATAACAGGCAATTAGAACAAATGAAAATGTTCATCAAACAAAAAATCCAAAAGGTATTAGAGCATCCTAGTTTCAAAAATGTTTATATAGCGGTTGATGTAGATCCTGCATAAATAAACCTAAAAATATTATTCAATCAATATTGCTTTCTAAAGCAAAATTCTGTGGATGCAAAATCCTGCCACCAATACATATTTAAAAAGGATGCTAAATTTTATTTGGGCGTTACCCTTCGGGTCAGGCTATACACTCCAATCTTTTTGCTCGTGCCTCACAAAAAGGATTTCCGCTCCTATCCTTAACGCGGCATTTCGTAAAGAATAAAATCTATTAAACAATCAACATTTCTCCCTTCGCGAGCTATTACGGGCCCTTCGGGCCCGCATTCACTCATCATAACCTCTATTTTGTTACTTTATAACTCACCAAATCCTGATAAATCCAACTGTTTTCTCCTACATAAACATTCCTTTTAGTTAATTGCCCAACTCCTTTTGCATACAAATTATTTAATGTATGAATACGCTTTCTTTCATTCCCTCTAATTTCAACTTCACTAGAATAATTAACCGCATTAAACTCACCTGCTTTTAAGCTAATCTTGTTTAAATCAGAAATGAATTTTGATTTCATGATATATAAAGTATCTTGAGCATAGACATAATAATTTGTAATCTCATTTTTACTCAAACTAAATAATACATCACCATACTCATTCACAATACAATTAGCTGAATCTCTCACATTTGTTATATATGGCCGCGGAGAAGATGTTCCCATATAATGATAATGTTGAAGCTGAAAATACTCCTTTCCATTTATAGTAATTTTAGGTCCAACTAGAATGGAATCATTTATTGATTCTTTATATATAAAAGTCAATCCACTATCATAATAACTGGTTTCATAAACCCAATAATTACCTGTCTTAAGTGGATAATAATCAAGGACAGATTCAGATGGAGTTTCGGAAGTAGTTGATGTCTTTTTGCATGAAATTAAAATCAAACTAGATAAAAAAAGAATGGCTGTAAGCGTTCTAAAATTTTTCATGAATTGGATAGAATTGTTTTAAAAAAAAAGTAAAACGCATTATATATCCATTTATTGCAAAGACTATCTCCAAACGAATTACGCCCTTTCAGGGCTATGAATAATATTATAAACTTTGTTTTTGCTAGCAAATTTCACCCTTTCAGGGCTATGAATTGCCTTTAAAATTGGTATCGAATGAAGGATTAATCCTATACATAGATAGCTATTAATTGCTTTATAAAAACTTGGTATAGCTTATTCAATTTATTCAGGGCTATGAATTGACAATCAGATTAGACCGACTCTTTGATTCTAAAAACTCGGTGCTGCTTTAGTTTTATTAAATACCGGGCAAATCATTCTGCCTCTTCCATTGCCTTTCATGATGCCACCATTCATTAAACAATAAGTATCTTTTGTACGCATGATGATGCCTATTTCAAAGGTATTGCCGGCATTGCTGAATTTACTTCCTCCTATTGAGGCTTCATAACTAATATGAAAATTGATTTGTTCATTTAAACTCAATGCACAATGAAACAAGGGTGCTATTAAATTGGTATTTCCTGAAACAGAACTTCTCATTCCTAATCCCAATGATAACTCATCTTTAAATGCGTAATCACCTCTCACTAAAACATGGTTCGAAAACAATTGTCTGTCGTACCTGCCCGAAACTTGAAAGGATTGTGCAATTGTATTCGGATTCTTTCTATGTATCCAACTAAAATGAGCAGTATACCTGCGTGGTAATACATAATCATTAAACAATCCAATACTGGTATTATTGGTAATATGTTGAAAGGCAAAGCCAATATTTAATGCATTTCTTGAGCCGCTTTTTCCTTGGTTATAATTAGTAAAATCGAAGCCAAATCCTATATCAGGACTCAATTTTGAGTTGATGGTCATTTGATCGTTACTACTTTGATAAATCGCTCCAAAAATTGGATGTAATTGGTCTGAAAAAACAAACTCATTCATATCTACATTTTGCTGAATCAAACCAAAAGATAAACCTGCATTTGCTGTCCAATGATTACTTAAGTTTCTTCTAACACCCAATATGCCTGAAACCAAATTGGTCATATAGAAATTATTACCTTGAGTCTCATTTGAAGCATTGAATCCCAAAGCAAAAATCGAATTACAAAAACTATAATCAAATGCCGCAGATGTATTGTGAATGGGACCGTATAATGGTCTAAATAGGTTTCTATGAACCAAAGCAGTTCTAAGTTTACCAGCACCATCTCTTCCAATCAATGATGGATTCAAAAAGGTTTTATGCTCATAACTCAAAGTATAAATCGGATCTTGTGCCAGCAAAATTACTGGCAAAAAAAACAAAATGATATGGAGTAAAAACTTCTTCATTACCTGATAAGTGTAAGTGTCCCTCTCCTATTATAATGTTTCGAACCAGAATCCTGTCCTTGCCAAGTTTTTCCGCTAGTAAATTCAGCTTCAATCATCCAAATATAATTTCCCTGCATACAAGGATTTCCATTCAAGTCAATGCCATTCCAACCTTCAGCCGGAGAGCCATTCACCAATGCATTACTCTGCCAAACCAATTCACCCCATTTATTAAAAATCTTGATTTCATATTTTATCAATTCAACTCCTGCGGGTTTAAAAACACGCACTTGTTCTGTGCCATAATCCGGACTAAATGCATTGGGAACAGATAAGCCTTCCCAGTAGGCAGGTAAACAAACTGTATCAGTATAAAAAGTATCACAGTTGTTGGTGGTAACAACCTTTAATTCCACATTAAAACAACCACTATCTCTTTCTGCATACTTGTGAAAAACTTGTTCTCCAAAGCCGGTGTTACCATCACCAAATTTCCATTCGAAGATGAATTTATTAAATGCTGTAGTATTGAATTCTACCTCACGATAAGGCTTTTTATCCTCAATTAATTGTGATGTAAATTTAATCCCAGATTTTGAATCAACTCGAATTGGCTTGTAGAAAGTAAAACTATCTCTGCACACAACTCCTGATTTAACAACCAAACTCACACTAAATATTCCTGGTAGTGTATAAATATGAGTTGGACTAACCTCACTAGATGTATCACCATCACCAAAATACCAGGTATATTCACTGCCTCCTTTACTCGAATTTTTAAAAGGAACAGAATAGGGTAAACACCCTGATGAATCGTTAAAATCAAAAGAAGCTTCAGGCTGATTTAGGATTTCGAAGGTGCTTTCAAAACTGTCTTTACACTGAAAAGTATTACTTACAATCAACTTAATCGGATAAACACCCAATCCACTATAAAACTGAATAGCGTCTTTTGTTATGGCCGTATTTCCGTTTCCGAAACTCCAGTTATAGGAATTCGCTCCTATACTTAAATTAGTTAAAATAACATTGGCTGGACCAAAACAAGTATCCTTTGGTGTATGAAAAAAATTGGCAATAGGTTTAGGCCAAACCTGAATATATTTTGTCGATGAATCTTTACATCCATCAATACTAATTCCGGTTAATGAAACCAAATATTGTCCCGGGTTAATGTACAAATAATTAGGAATTGAAATATCACTTATGGTATTCCCATCACCCAAACTCCAGGTATAAAAAAAAACTGGTTCCGAACTTGCATTGAAC